>NZ_JARUMJ010000002.1 GCF_036898465.1 Streptomyces sp. B21-105
CGGCCAGCGGGCCGTGCCCGGTCGTCCGTCCCGTCGTCATCCGGCCCCCTTGCTGTGACAGAACTGATGTAACACCAGTGATGCTATGAACGTGTCCCCGCGGACACAAGAGCCGGACGAGCAAGCGCTTAGGTCAGGTCGCGGCCGGTTCGCGGCGCGTCGACCGACGCTCAGCGCCTTTCCAGCTCCGCTATGAGCCGCCGGGGAGCGATCGTGCGGTAGCTCTCCTCCACCCAGTCGCAGAGCAGCTCGGCCTCGGGCGCGCCCTTCTCCCCCAGCGGGAGGCGCACCCAGCCCGACCTGCCGAGGCCGTATCCGGCGGGCTCGGCGCCGGGGGCGGCCAGCGCGTGGCCGTGCGCGGTCTCGTCCGTGAGCTTGACGGTGACGCCGAGCGGGTGACTGCCGTCGTCGACGCCGAGGAAGACGAACACCTTCTTGTTCACCTTGGCCACGCTCCCGCCCCACGGGAACTCCTCCGCCGCACCCGGCAGTCCGAGTGCGAACGCGCGCACTTTCTCCCACTTCCTCAGGGCGTCGCGGTCCACGGTCACCTGCTGCCTCCGGGCTCGTCGTCGGCCTCCGCACCCCTCACGCTAGCCTCAGCCACCGACAGCGGCACGGGCTGCACCGCGAAGGGATGTCATGAGCAGGCTGAAAATGACCGACCGTCCGTACGACATCGTGCTCTTCGGGCGACGGGCTTCGTGGGAACGCTCACCGCGGAGTACCTCGCCGCCCATGCGCCCGCCGGGCTGCGCTGGGCGATCGCCGGGCGTGACGAGCGCAAGCTGGAGCGGCTGCGCGAACGGCTCGGCGTGGACGTCGGGGTGCTGCGCGCCGACGTCGCGGACCCGGCGTCCCTGCGCGCGCTCGCGGAGCACGCGCGCGTGGTGGCCACGACGGTGGGCCCCTATGTGCGCTACGGGCGTAGGACCTGGTGGCCCGCCTGCGCGCGACCACCGGCCGCCGACTACCTCGACCTCACCGGCGAGCCGGGAGTTCGGTCGACCTGATGTACGACCGGCCCGACGCACGGCGCGCGGGAGACGGGGGCACGGCTGATCCACGCGTGCGGCTTTCGACTCCGTCCCTCCCACGTCACGACCTCGGCGTGTACTTCACCGTTCCGGGCAGCTCCCCGAAGGCGTGCCGTGACCGTGGACGGCTTCAGTGCCGGCCGACGCCCTCCTTCTCGGGCGGCACCTTTCGCCTCCGCGCTCGGCCAGTTCGCCCGTGGGCCGCCAGATGCTGGCCGCCGCACGGGAACGGGGACGGCACGAGCCGCGGCTCATGGGCCGCCGGGCCGTCGCACCGGTGGGCGCGCCCCGGTTCGCGGGAGAGGTCGGCGCCTGGGCGCTGCCGCTGCCGACCATCGACCCGCAGATCGTGCTCCGGTCGGCCCGGGCGCTGCAGCGCTACGGCCCGGACTTCCGCTACCGGCACTACGCGGCCGTCCGGCGGCTGCCCGTCGCCGTGGGCGGCGTCGCCGCGGTCGGGACGCTCGCCGCGGCGGCCCAGATGCCGCCCGCCCGGCGCTGGCTGTCGGACCGGCTGGGGCCCGGTGAGGGGCCGAGCGCGCAGAAGCGGGCGCGGAGCTGGTTCTCCGTCCGGTTCGTCGGCGAGGGCGGCGGACGGCGGGTGTACACCGAGGTCGCGGGCGGCGACCCCGGCTACGACGAGACGGCGAAGATGTTCGCCGAGGCGGCGATGGCGCTGGCCTGCGACGACCTCCCGCCGGCGGCGGGGCAGCTCACCACGGCGGTGGCGATGGGCGACGCGCTGACCGGGCGGCTGACCCGCGCGGGCGTCCGCTTCCGCGTCGCGGCGCGCCGCTGACCGGTGCGCCCGCGTCCTGGCGGTCGACTGCCGCCCTCAGAACGGCCACTGCACGAGCGTGTAGATCATCCCGACGATCCAGCCGAGGCCGGCCAGGACGGCGAGGATCAGCGCGACGTTGACGGCGCGCTCGACCGGGCGTCCCGGGGCGGCGAGGGGCTTCGGAGCACGATGCGTGGTGGTCATGCTGCCCAGCTTGCCGACGCGACGCCGGGCGTACATCCGTACGGGTACTCAGAGGGTGTACTCAGACCGCGTACCCAGGCAACGCTCGGACGGCGTACTCGGACGACGTGGTCAGCTGCGGACGGTGGCCTCCTGAAGGGCTCGCCGGCACAGCGAGTCGGCGCGGCGGGTGGTCTCCGGGAGCCGGAACCTGGGGGTGAGGGCGAGGGTGTGGGCGCAGGCGTCGTCCAGGGTGACGCGGTGGCCGACGGAGACGAACACCGGCTTCACGCCCGCCCGGGTGCGCAGCGCGCGCCCCACCTCCTCGTCGCCCGACAGCAGCGGGGACGCCGATCCGCGCGGGGCGTCCGGATCGGCGTAGGCGACGGCGAACGGGTTCTTGGCGACGCCGATGGTGGGCAGGCCGGTGAGCACCCCGAGGTGGCTGGCGAGGCCGAAGCGGCGCGGGTGGGCCAGGCCGTAGCCGTCGCACACCACCAGGCCCGGCCCGTGCGGCAGGGCCTCCAGGGCGGCGAGCACGGTGGGGATCTCGCGGAACGCGAGCAGTCCGGGCACGTAGGGGAAGGAGATCCGGCCGACGGCGGTGGCCTCGGCGACGACCTCCAGGCTCGCCGCGTCCAGCACGACGGCGGCCGCCGCGACGACGTCGCGCGCGTCGTCGTAGGCGACGTCGACCCCTGTCACGTGTCCGGCGCCCACGGGCGGCCCCGGCTCGAGCAGCACCCGCGCCCGCAGCTCGTCCTGGACGGCGCGGGCCTCTTCCTCGGTCGCGGGCCAGCCCGCGGGGATGCTGACGGTCGTCATGGTGAGGACGAGCGTACTGCTCCCGCGGGCGGGCCCGCGATCATGTTTCCTTCGCGGCCGGCGCCGGCGTCAGTCGCCGAGTGCGCGCTGCAACTGGCTCTTGTTCATGTCCGAACGGCCCTTGACGCCCCGCCGCCTGGCCTCCTCGTACAGCTGGTCGTAGGTGGGTCCCTGAGAACCCTTGCCGGACCGCTGACCGCCCCGCTTGCCGGACGACATGTCCTGGGTGGAGGTGCGGCTCGCGGTCTTCGACTCGCCGGACCGGGCGCGCTCCTTGTTGACCGTCCGCGCGGCGATCTCCTTCGCGCGGCCGGCGCTCTCTCCCCGGTCCTGCGCGCTCTCCTTGATGTGCTCGTACTGGCGCTCCCGCTTGGGGCTGGAACCGCGTGGCATGGACGCTCACTCCTTCCGCGTTCGTCTCCACCGGGTACCCGGAAAAGGGCTTCCACGTACGCGGAAAAGACTTTCGCGTACCCGGAGAGGAACTTCCGTGTACCCGGAGAGGGGCTCAGCTCTCCAGGCGTGCCACGCGCCCCTGTTCGCCCGCGGCCCAGCAGCCGAAGTCGGGCGTGCAGTCCACGGTGTCGTACGAGCCGGTGTCGAGGGTGCGCCAGGTGCGGCCCGCGTCGGTGGTCAGGTCGGCGCCGGCGGGGCCGACCGCGAGGGCGGCGGTGCGGCTGTGCGGCAGCCAGGCGACGCCGGAGCGGTAGGCGGGCGGCGGGCCTGCCGCGGGCCGCCAGGTGCGGCCGCCGTCCGTGGTCGTGGCGGCGGCCTGCGGGGAGGGCTGGTCGGGGCGGTAGTCGCCGCCCACGGCGAGGCCGTGCGCGCGGTCGCGGAAGGCGAGGGCGAAGACGCCGCGCGCGGGATCCGCGGCGGGGACGGGGACGTCGGCGGCCCGCCAGGTCATCCCGCGGTCGGAGGAATGCAGCACCCGCGCGCGTGCGGCCCCGCCGGTCGCCAGCCAGACGTCCCGGGACCCGGCCGCGACCAGGCACTGGCCGCTCGCGGCGAACCCCGCCTCGCCCTCCTGGGCGGGCGGCATCCCCGCGTCGGGCAGCACCTTCCAGGTGCGGCCGCCGTCGCCGGTCGACAGGATGCGGAACCTTCCGTCGACGGGATCGCTCACGGCGAGTCCGTGGCGGCGGTCGAAGAAGGTCATGCAGTCGTAGAACGCGCGGGGGTCGGTGTTGCGGAAGGACTCGGTCCAGGTCGTCCCGCCGTCCTCGGTGCGGTACACGCGTGAGGCGTCGCCCTCGCCGATGGCGAGCACCACGGCGCGGCGCGCGTCGAACGCCTCCACATCACGGAACTGCAGGCCCGCCGCGCCCGGCGGGGAGACGTCCCGCCAGGTCTCGCCGCCGTCGGCGGTGCGCAGGACGACGCCCTGCGTGCCGGCCACCCAGGCGGTGTCCCGGTCGACCGCCGCGAGACCGCGCAGGCGCGCGGTGACGCCGGTGTCCTTGAGCTCCCAGTGCGGCGCCGCCGGCCGTGCCGGATGGGCGTGCGCCGGCAGCGCGGTGAGCGCGGCGAGCACCGCCCCGCAGGCCGCCGCCACCACGCGGCCGCGATTGCGGGTGCGGTGGCGGTTGCGGTTGTGTTTTGTCCGTAACGTGCGTCGCGTCTTCCCCAAGCGCCTCATGGCGGGCGAAGCTAGTCCAGGCTCCCGCCGGCGTCCAGAAGGCGTCGTCCGCCCCAACCGCCTTACGGGGCACGGCAGGAGAGCTGAGTCACTCCCGTGCATGAAACGCGGTGACCGAGGTCACTCGGAAGTGGTGTGCACGGATCGGCCGGTTCCGGCGTCTCTTCCAGTGTCCGGTCCCACCCGCCCGGAGTTTCGTCCCGCCGTCACAAGGGAGCAAGGCGTTGTCCACCGTCATCGAACAGCTCGTAGAGGCCCGTCTGGTCGCCGCCGCGCCCCGGATGCCCAACATCCCCGCCACCTTGCACTACGACCGCCTGGACCCGTTCGCCGTCCGGATGACGTTCCCGGCTCCGGCCACCCTGGAGGGCGTCGAGGTCTGCTGGACGTTCTCGCGCGAGCTGCTCGCCGCGGGCCTGCACGACGCCGAGGGCCATGGCGACGTCCGGGTGCGCCCCTACGGGTACGACCGCACCGTGCTGGAGTTCCACGCGCCCGAGGGGACCGCCGTCGTGCACGTCCACTCGGCCGACATCCGCCGTTTCCTGCGGGCGGCGAGCGAGCTCGTGCCGACCGGGACGGAGCACCGTCAGCTCGACCTGGACCACGACCTGGCGGAGCTTATGCGGGACGCCTGCTGACCCGGGCGCCTGCTGGCCCGCGTAAATCCCTTTGACGGCCCTCCCCTGCCCTCCTACGGTGTGAAGCGCTTCTGTTGCCGCCGATCGGAGTAGGACGTTGCTCGTCTGAGGTCCCGAGACACCCGCGCCACACCCCTTGTCGGTGTGTGCGCCGTGTGCGACCTCGGCCTCGAGCCGTCCCGGCGGAGCAGGGCTTTCCGTGCTCTCTCCGCGCCCCCGCTCACCGCGGTGGTCGCCGCCCTCCGGTGTCTCGACACGTGTCGTCCCTGACCGCACACGCACCCACGAGGCCCACTTTGCATCAGTCCATCGCCTGTACCTCCCTCGCCTTCTCCTGGCCCGACGGCACCCCCGTCTTCGACGGCCTCGACGTCGCGTTCGGCAGCGGCCGCACCGGGCTCGTCGGCGTCAACGGCTCCGGCAAGTCCACCCTGCTGAAGCTGATCGCCGGGGAACTGACACCCGCCGACGGCGCCGTGCGCGTCGCGGGCGAGGTCGGCTACCTCCCGCAGAACGTCACCCTGGACACGGCCCTGCGCATCGACCAGGCGCTCGGCATCGCCGACCGGCGGGCCGCCCTGCACGCCATCGAGGCGGGCGACGCGGCCGAGGAGCACTTCGAGACCGTCGGCGACGACTGGGACGTCGAGGAGCGCGCCCTGGCCACCCTCGGCGAGCTCGGGCTCGGCCACGTCGACCTCGACCGCACGACCGGCGAGGTCTCCGGCGGCGAGTCGGTCCTGCTGCGGCTGGCCGCCCTGCTGCTGCGCCGGCCGGACGTCCTGCTGCTGGACGAGCCGACCAACAACCTCGACCTGTACGCCCGGCGACGGCTGTACGCGGCCGTCGCGTCCTGGCCCGGCGTGCTGGTCGTCGTCAGCCACGACCGGGAGCTGCTGGACCTCGTCGACCAGATCGCCGACCTGCGCGCCGGCGAGATCACCTGGTACGGCGGCAACTTCACCGCCTACGAGGAGGCCCTGGCCACCGAGCAGGAGGCCGCCGAGCGCATGGTGCGCGTCGCCGAGGCCGACCTGCGCAAGCAGAAGCGCGAACTGGCGGACGCCCAGGTCAAGCTCGCCCGCCGGAAGCGGTACGGGCAGAAGATGTGGGACAGCAAGCGCGAGCCGAAGATCGTCATGGGGGCGCGCAAACGCGCGGCGCAGGAGTCGGCGGGCAAGCACCGGATCATGCACGAGGAGAAGCTCGCCGAGGCCAGGGACCGGCTCGACGACGCCGTGGAGGCCGTACGCGACGACGACGAGATCCGCGTCGACCTGCCGTACACGGCCGTACCGCCGGGGCGCGAGGTCCTCACCCTCATGGACCTTCGGCTCGCTTACGGCGCGCGCGTGGAGGGCGGTTTCGATCTGCGCGGTCCCGAGCGGGTGGCGCTGGTGGGGCGCAACGGGTCCGGGAAGACGACGCTGCTGCGCACGATCGCCGGGGAGCTGGCGCCGGAGGCGGGCGAGGTGCACGCGCACGTGCCGCTGCGTTTCCTGCCGCAGCGCCTCGACGTCCTCGACGGCGACCTCACCGTCGCCGAGAACGTGGCCCGCTTCGCGCCCGGAGCGACCAACAACCGGATCCGGGCCCGGCTCGCCCGCTTCCTGTTCCGGGGCGCCCGCGCCGACCAGAAGGCGGCGACCCTGTCGGGCGGGGAGCGCTTCCGGGCGGCCCTTGCGGCCCTGATGCTGGCCGAGCCGGCGCCGCAGCTGCTGCTGCTCGACGAGCCGACCAACAACCTCGACATGGCGAGCGTGCGTCAGCTGACGACGGCGCTCGAGTCGTACGAGGGGGCGGTCATCGTGGCCGGCCACGACCTGCCGTTCCTGGAGTCGATCGGCATCACGCGCTGGCTGCTGATGGACGGCACGCTGAGGGAGACGACGGCGGAGGAGGTGGCGGACGCGGAGTAGGGCACTGCGTCGGGGGCTTCGCGTTGGCTACCTGCATCGGGCCCTTCGCGTCGGGTCCTCCGCATCGGGCCGTGCGTCGGGTCCTGCGCGTCGGGCCCTGGCGCGTGCGGGTCGCCGTCAGGTCCTGCGGGCCGGGCCCTTCGCCAGTCCTTCGCATCGGGTCCCGCCTCGACCGCGCGGGTCTCGGGAGGGCCACAGTGTTACTGAGGGGTTTTGTCCTGGTGGTCCCGCGCTGCATGATGGCTGACCGGCGCCGCGCCCGAGGCGCCGGTCGGCCACCCGATTCGGAGACCTGGACGTGCCCAGCAAGAAGGCCCTCATCCGCCGCCCCAGCCCGCTCCTCGCCGAAGGCCTGGTGACGCACCTCGAGCGGGAGAAGGTCGACGTGGAGCTCGCCCTGGAGCAGTGGGAGGCGTACGCCGACGCCCTGCGGACGCACGGCTGGGAGACCGTCGAGGTCGATCCGGCCGACGACTGCCCGGACTCCGTCTTCGTCGAGGACACGGTGGTGATGTACCGCAACGTCGCCCTGATCGCGCGCTCCGGCGCCGAGTCCCGGCGTGGCGAGACCGTCGGCGTCGAGGAGGCCGTGGCCCGCCTCGGCTGCTCGGTGAACTGGATCTGGGAGCCCGGCACGCTGGACGGCGGCGACGTGCTCAAGGTCGGGAACACGATCTACGTCGGCCGGGGCGGGCGGACCAACGCGGCCGGCGTCCAGCAGCTGCGGGCCGCTTTCGAACCGCTCGGGGCGACGGTGGTGGCGGTGCCGGTGAGCAAGGTGCTGCACCTGAAGTCGGCGGTCACCGCCCTGCCCGACGGCACGGTGATCGGCCACATCCCGCAGGTGGACCGGCCGTCGCTGTTCCCGCGCTTCCTGTCCGTGCCCGAGGAGGCCGGCGCGCACGTGGTGCTCCTCGGCGGTCCCCACCTGCTCATGGCGGCGAGCGCCCCGAAGACGGCGGACCTGCTCGCCGACCTCGGGCACGAGCCCGTCCTCGTCGACATCGGCGAGTTCGAGAAGCTCGAGGGATGTGTGACCTGCCTCTCGGTGCGACTGCGGGAGCTGTACGCCTGACCGGGTGAACCATTCACCCTTTCAGCCTCGGGACCTGCGATTCCCCGGAGGGTCTTCGGCATGCCCCGAATGGCCCGGGGAACCCGGCTGATCAGCGATGTTTACGCCCCGCTTAGTCTGAGGCTTCGTAACCTACGGGTTCGTAGCCTACGATCCCGTAAGTTCCGGCCCCGCTCGCCGGACGGTTCCGCTCCGCTTCACGTCCCCTGGAGTCTCTCGTGACGATCACCTCCCCTCACCTCGGCAATCCGGCCGTCTGGACCGACGCCAAGCTGCTGTTCGCGCTGGAGGAAGTGGTCGAGGCGGAACTCAACCGGCACCTGAAGGTCACCAAGGACTGGATGCCCCACGAGTACGTGCCGTGGAGCGACGCCCGCAACTTCCCCGGCTTCTTCGAGGACGGCGAGGCCTGGGGCAAGGAGCAGTCCAAGGTCACCGAGATCGGCCGGATCGCGCTGGTCGTGAATCTCCTCACCGAGGACAACCTGCCCAGCTACCACCACGAGATCGCCTCGCTCTTCGGCCGGGACGGCGCCTGGGGCACCTGGGTGCACCGCTGGACCGCCGAGGAAGGCCGGCACGGCATCGTGATGCGCGACTACCTCCTCGCCTCACGCGCGGTGGACCCGGACAAGCTGGAACAGTTCCGGATGGCCCACATGGGCGAGGGCTTCGAGTCGGACAACCGGCACTCGATGCTGCACTCGGTCGCGTACGTGTCCTTCCAGGAGCTGGCGACCCGTGTCTCGCACCGCAACACCGGCCACCAGTCCGGCGACCCGGTCTGCGACCGCATGCTGGCGCGCATCGCGACCGACGAGAACCTGCACATGGTCTTCTACCGCAACCTGCTGAAGGCCGCCTTCGAGCTCGCCCCCGACCTCACCATGCAGGCCGTGCGCGACGTCATCGTGAACTTCCGCATGCCCGGCCACGGCATGCCCGGCTTCGAGCGGGCGGCCGCGCAGATGGCGATCGGCGAGATCTACAACCTGCGCATCCACCACGACGACGTCATCCAGCCCGTGCTGCGCTTCCTGAAGGTCATGGAGATCGACGGCCTCGGCCCCGAGGGGCGGCAGGCGCAGGAGGAGCTCGGCCTGTACATGGGCGGCCTGGACGCCGAGGCCCTGAAGTTCGACGAGAAGCTGGCCGCGCGCAAGGCCCGCATGGCGGCCCGCGCCGCGGGCTGACGAACGACGAACGGCCCGCACCCGGGAAGGACTTCACGGGTGCGGGCCGTTCGTCCGCTCACCGGTCAGTCCCGGTGGTCCTTGCGGACCCCGCTCACCAGTCCGCCTCCTGGTAGTCCTTGAGGAACACGCCCGATACCGGGTCCCCTGCCTCGCCGCGCACGATCGGGTCGTACACGCGTGCGGCGCCGTCCACGACGTCCAGCGGGGTACGGAATCCCGCGCTCGCCATCCGGGCCTTCTTCGGCGCCGGGTTCTCGTCCGTGATCCAGCCGGTGTCGACGGCGCACATGTGCACGCCCTGTTCGGCGAGCGCGGCTGCGCTGGTGCGGGTGAGCATGTTCAGGGCGGCCTTGGCCATGTTGGTGTGCGGATGCCCGGGCATCTTGTTGCGCACCGCGAACCGGCCCTCGACCGCGGTCACGTTGATCACGTACCGGCGTGGATGCGGGGACGCCAGCAGCAGCGGCAGCAGCCGGTCGCACAGCAGTGCGGGGGCGAGCGCGTTGACCAGCTGGGTCTCCAGGACCTCGGCCGGGTCGAGCGCGCCGAGCCGGGCCGACCAGGAGTTCTCCGGGGAGGGGTCGGGGAGCAGTCCGGCCTCGTCGGCCTCGCGCAGCACGGCCGGGAGCGCCGGCACCGTGCCGCCGAGCCCTTCCAGCATCCCCATCGGTGTGAAACCGGGCGCCCGTCGGGCGCCGTCGGGCAGCGCGTCCCGCTCCCCGGCGGCCAGCAGGGCGTACGACTCGGGCGGGCGCCGCACGGTCTGCGCCGCGTTGTTGACGAGGATGTCGAACGGCTTGCCCTCCTCGCGCAGTTCGTCGCACAGACCCAGCACCTGGCGGGGGTCGCGCAGGTCGACGGCGAGGACCGTGAGCCGGTGCAGCCACCGCTCGCTGCCCGGCTCGGCCCGGAAACGGCGGACGGCGTCGTGCGGGAACCGGGAGGTGACGACGACCTCCGCGCCGTCCCGCAGCATCATCAGCGCCAACTGGAAACCGATCTTGACCCTGCCGCCGGTCAGCAGCACCCGGCGCCCCGTCAGATCGGTGCTCAGAGCGCGGCGGGCGGCGTTGTCGGCGGCGCAGACGGGACAGAGGCGGTGGTAGAACCCGTCGGCCTGCCGGTAGCGCGACTTACAGACGTAGCAGGGCCGCGACCGGTGGTAGACGCCGCCTCCGCCGCCGTTCACGAGGGGCGCGTCCTCGCGCCGGTCCAGTGCGCCGGTGGCGGTGGCGGCCGTCGTCGCCGCGTCGGCGGCCGTCGCCTCGGCGCCCCGGGTGCGACGCCTGCGCCGCCATCCGTCGCGCGCGAACGACGTGGCCACCCGCTCGGCGTGCAGCCGTACGGGATCGTCGACGGGCAGGGCCCGCAACTTGCCCACGACCTCGTGGAAGGCGGCCAGCTCCGTCTCGCTGACCTGCGAGGTCTTTGCCGCCCCCGTGTCCTTCTCGCGCATCCGCCTCTGCCCCCGGCCCCGCCCCTGTGCTCCGTACCGTGGCCCCGACCGGATGGGGCCGACGTCACCGCCCTGAGGGGTGTCGAGTCGGCTCTGCTCCAAGGGGACCGCGCACGCGTTCGGGCGGCCGGATGCGAACCGGCGTGATCGCCTGTGCAGGGCGGTGTGCCTGCCTTTGCGCCACGCCCGAACACGCCCCCGGATCTTAACCGCACCCCCGCGACGCGGTCGTTCGAATTCGGGGACGGCGACGGCGACGGGGACGGGGACGGCCCCAGGGCGCTCCGTCGCCTCGGCACGGTCAGTCGGCCGTAGCCCCGGCACGGGTCAGTCGGCCGTGCGCCTGATCTGCAGTCGCTCCTTCTCGGAGAGGCCGCCCCAGACGCCGAAGCGCTCGTCGTGGGCCAGGGCGTACTCCAGGCAGGCGGGACGCATCTCGCACATGCCGCAGATGCGCTTGGCCTCGCGCACCGAACTGCCGGGTTCGGGGAAGAAGAAGTCCGCCCCCGTCTGCGCGCACAGCGCCTCCCGCTGCCAGGAGAGGTCGGGCGTGGGAATCGTGTCGGTGTACATGGCCAGAACAGTGCCCGGCGGCGCAAAACGTTCGATCAACGCCGGGTATACGCGCGGCGCGACGAGCCCCGTGACCGCCCTGCCGTCCCCCTGACGTCCCCTGACGTCGCCTGACGTCGCCTGACGTCGCCTCGCCGGTCCTGCGCCTGCCGGGGCGGTCGGTGCTCGGGCAGCGATTGTCAGTGGGCGGTGCCAGACTCGGCAGTGCACAGGACGGGACTCCTTCGAGGAGGGCGATGATGCTCACCACCCGTTTCGTCGACGGCGCGCCGAACTGGGTCGACGTCGGCACGCCCGACATCGACGGCGCGACCTCCTTCTACGAGGCGCTCTTCGGTTGGCGGTTCCGGTCGGCGGACCCGACGCCGGCGGCTACGGCTTCTTCCAGCTGGACGGCAGAACCGTGGCGGGCGGCATGCAGACCACCCCCGAACAGGGGCCGCCGTCCTGGACGGTCTACTTCCGGACGACCGACGCGTCGGCCACCGCCAAGACCGCCGAGCAGGCTCACGGCAGAGTGCTCCTCCCTCCGATGGACGTACTGGGCCAGGGCACGATGGCGGTCCTCGCCGACCAGGCGGGCGTCACGTTCGGCCTCTGGGAGCCGGCCCTGACCAAGGGTGTGGACGTGGCGGACGAACCCGGCTCGCTGTGCTGGGTCGAGCTGTACACCCCGGACATCGCCGCGGCGGCGGCCTTCTACCACTCCGCGCTGGGCCTGGAGACCTCGGCCGCGCCCTTCCCCGGCGGCACGTACACCTGCGTCAACCCGGCCGACGGCGGGGAGGAGGCGATGTTCGGCGGGATCGTCCCGCTGGCCGACGATCCCTCCGAGGCCGGGTCGGATCCGTACTGGCTGCCGTACTTCGAGGTCACCGACGTGGACGCGGTCGTCGCGGAGGCCACGGGCCGGGGCGGCAGCGTGCGGATGCCCGCCACCGACGTGGAGGCCGTCGGCCGCATCGCCAAACTCGCCGACCCGTACGGGGCACGCTTCGCGGTGATCAGGAGCGTCCCGCAGGAGAGGTGACCGGCGGCCCGGCCTCAGCCTCCCGGTGCCCTGCCCGGCTCGGCCCCGCCCGGCGCGCGGGTGTCGGGCCGTCGCCGCCGCGTGCTGACCTACGCCGACGCGCGGCGCACCAGGGTGGTCGGCAGCACCACCGGGGCATCGGGGCCGTCCGCACCGCCCGGAACCGCGTCGGCGGTGCGCCTCTCCAGGCGGCGCAGCAGGAGGCGGGCCATGATCCGGCCCATCTCCTCGATGTCCTGGCGGACGGTCGTCAGCGGCGGGTCGGTCTGCTCGGCGACGGTCAGCATGTCGTCGAAGCCGACCACGGCCACGTCCTCGGGCACGCGCCTGCCCCGCTCCCGCAGCACGCGCAGGGCGCCCGCGGCGGTGAGGTCGTTGGCGGCGAACACGGCGTCGACGTCGGGGCGGCGTTCGAGGAGTGCGCGCATGGCGCGTTCGCCGCCGCCGGGGGTGAAGTCGCTCTCGACGACCAGACCGGGGTCGGCGTCGCCCATGACCTCCCGGTATCCGTCGAGCCGGTCCGCCGCGGAGGTCTGGTCGAGCGGGCCGGTGATGTGCGCGATGCGGGTGCGGCCGAGACCGGCCAGCAGGCGTACGGCGTCGCGGGCGCCGCCGCGGTTGTCGCTGTCCACGTAGACGACGTCACGGGTGCCGTCGCTCCAGCCGGGCCGCCCGCCGAACACGGTGGGGACCCCCGCGCCCTGGATCAGGCCCGGCAGCGGGTCGTCGAGGTGCAGGGAGAAGACGAGAGCCCCGTCGACATGGCCGCCGGCGAGGTAGCGGGCCACGCGCGCGTGGTCGTCGCGGCCCTCGGTGAGCAGCAGCACGAGCTGGTTGTCGTGGGCGGTCAGCTCCTTGCTGATGCCTCGGAGCTGGAGCGCGAAGAAGGGGTCGGCGAAGACCCTGGTCTCCGGCTCGGCGATGACGACGGCCACGGCGTCGTGTCGTTTCGTCACGAGGCTGCGCGCGGCCTGGTTGGGCACGTAGCCGAGCTCCTCCACGGCCTGCCGCACCCGTTCGACGAGCGGTTCGCGGACGCCGTCCCCGCCGTTGACGACTCTCGACACGGTCGCCCGGGAGACCCCGGCCCGCTCGGCCACGGCCTCCAGCGTGGGACGGGACGCTGTCTCGGTCACTTCGGGGCTCCTCCTGGCCGGCTGCGGATCAGGATAGCCCCGGACCACGAACCGGCCGGGGGCGCATGAGAGCGCTCTCTCCGGGACGCTCTCGCCTCGCTCGTCGATCTCCGCCGCTCTCGCCGCGCTCGGCGCACCGGTGGTACCGCGCCGCGTCGCCCGGCGGTACCGCAGCACGCCGGAGGTGGCCTCTGCACGGAGGCGTCCCGGTCAGGGGGCGGTCGTGTCCGACGGGGGCCCTCCCGCTTCGGGCACTCCCTTCTTCGCCCTGCTGGGCTGCACCCGCTTCGGTTCGCCCGGCATCTTCGGGTACTCCGGCGGATACGGCAGGTCGCCGAGACCGTGGTCGTGCTCGTCGCGCCGGGCCAGGTCGAGGAGGGCGTCGAGGGAGAAGGCGTGGTCGTCCATGTCGGCGTGGACGTCGCCGAGTTCGGCGTAGCGGGCGGGCATGCTCGCGATGTCGAAGTCGCGGGGGTGCGCCTCGCCCACCTCCTCCCAGCGCAGCGGCGCCGAGACGGGAGCGTGCGGGCGCGGGCGCACGGAGTAGGCGGAGGCGATGGTGCGGTCGCGGGCGGTCTGGTTGTAGTCGACGAAGATGCGTTCGCCGCGTTCCTCCTTCCACCAGCGGATCGTCACCTGGTCCGGCATCCGCCGCTCCATCTCCCGGCCCACGGCGATGGCGGCGCGCCGGACCTGGGTGAAGGTCCAGCGCGGCTCGATCGGCACGAAGACGTGCAGACCGCGCCCGCCGGAGGTCTTGGGCCAGCCGCGCAGACCCCCGAACTCGTCCAGCACGGCCCGCAGTTCGTGGGCGGCGCGGACGGCGTCGTCGTAGTCGGTGCCGGGCTGCGGGTCGAGGTCGATGCGCAGTTCGTCGGGGCTGTCCACGTCGGTGCGGCGCACCGGCCACGGGTGGAAGGTGAGGGTGCCGTACTGGGCGGCCCACAGGACGGCCGCCTCCTCCGTCGGGCACATCTCGTCGGCGCTGCGTCCGCTGGGGAAGGTGATGTGCGCGGTCGGGATCCAGTCGGGCATGTTCTTGGGCGCCCGCTTCTGGAAGAAGGACTCCCCGGTCACTCCGTCGGGGTAGCGCTCCAGGGTGGTGGGGCGGTCACGCAGGGCACGCAGGATGCCCGGGGCGACCGCCTGGTAGTAGCGGGCGAGGTCGAGCTTGGTGAAGCCGCGTTCCGGGAAGAACACCTTGTCCGGGCTGGACAGGCGTACCGTCCGGCCGGCTGCTTCCAGTTCCACCGCATCGCCCATGCGAGCCACGGTAGACACACCCCTGGCGCCTCGCATGCGCGCACACCCCGGGTGACTCGCGTACGCGCACCCCCCGCCGGCTCGCGTGTGCGCACCCCGGGTGACTCGCATACGCGCACCCCGGGTGGCCCGAGTGTGCCGGCGGCGGGCCCGTCCGCCGGGCGGCCGGGTCGATCGGCGCGCAGAATCGCACCATGGATCTGCCCGTGATGCCTCCCGTGAAGCCGATGCTCGCCAAGTCGGTGGCGGCGATCCCGCCGGGCATGCAGTACGAGGCGAAGTGGGACGGTTTCCGCGCGATCGTCTTCCGGGACGGGGACGAGATCGAACTGGGCAGCCGCACCGGGAAACCCCTGACCAGGTATTTCCCCGAGCTGGTGGAAGCGTTGCGGGAACGCGTTCCCGAGCGGTGCGTGCTGGACGGCGAGATCGTGATCGTCCGGGAGGGACACCTCGACTTCGACGCGCTGACGGAGCGCATCCACCCGGCGGACTCCCGGGTGCGCACGCTCGCCGAGCGGACGCCGGCGTCCTTCGTCGCCTTCGACCTGCTGGCGCTGGCCGACGAGGCGGTCCTCGACGTGCCGCAGGTCGACCGGCGGGAACTGCTGACCGGGGCGCTGGCCGAAGTGACGGCGCCGGTGCACGTGGCGCCGGCGACGACCGACGTCGAGGTGGCCCGGCGGTGGTTCGAGGAGTACGAGGGCGCGGGACTCGACGGGGTGATCGCCAAGCCGCCGCAACTGCGCTATGTGCAGAACGAGCGCGTGATGTTCAAGGTCAAGCACGAGCGCACCGCGGACGTCGTGGTCGCCGGATACCGCTTCCACAAGAGCGGGCCCGTGGTGGGCTCGCTGCTGCTGGGCCTGTACGACGACGCGGGCGTCCTCCAGCACGTGGGGGTCTGTGCGGCCTTCACCATGAAGCGCCGGGCGGAACTGGTCGAGGAGCTGGAGCCGCTGCGGATGCCGGAGGCGGCGGGCATCCGTGGGCGGCCTGGTCGGACGAGACGGCCCACGAGAGCGCCCGGCTGCCCGGGGCGCCGAGCCGCTGGTCGGGCAAGAAGGACCTGTCCTGGGTGCCGCTGCGACCCGAGCGAGTGGTCGAGGTGGCGTACGACCACATGGAGAACGGGGCCCGGTTCCGGCACACGGCGCGCTTCCGCCGCTGGCGCGCGGACCGCACCCCGGAGAGCTGCACGTACGCGCAACTGGAGGAACCGGTGCGCTACGACCTTGCGAAAATTCTCGGGACGCCGCCGCGCACCTGACCCACCAGCCGGCCGCGCCGCCCGCGCGCCCGGCCGCCGGCCTACCGTCTACGGCGTCATCAGGACCTTCACCGCGCCGTCCTGCTTGCGCTGGAACATCTCGTACGCATGCGGGGCGTCCGCCAGCGGCAACCGGTGGGTGGCGAAGTCGTCGACGCCGAGCGGGTCGTCGTCGGTGAGATGGGGCAGGATTCGGTCGGTCCAGCGGCGCACGTTCGCCTGGCCCATGCGGATCTGCAACTGCTTGTCGAACATGGTGAGCATGGGCAGCGGATCCGCCATGCCGCCGTAGACGCCGACCAGGGACAGCGTGCCGCCGCGGCGCACCAGTTCGATGGCAGTGTGCAGTGCGGCGAGCCGGTCGACGCTGAAACGTTCCGCAAGCGGGCCGCTCAGTTTCCGCGGCAGGAGGGCGGAGGCGTTCTGGACCATCCGGGCGGCCGCGCTGCCGTGCGCCTCGGTGCCGACGGCGTCGATCACCGCGTCCGGGCCTCGGCCGTCGGTCTCGTCACGGATGGCGGCGACGAGTTCCTTCTCGCTGTCGAAGCTGCGCAGGTCGAACGTCTCCACGCCCCGCGCGCGGGCCCGGCGCAGCCGGTCGCCGACCAGGTCGACGCCGAAGACCCGGCCCGCGCCACGCACCTGGGCCACCCGGCAGGCCATGTCGCCGATGGGCCCGAGCCCGAGCACGGCGACGCTGCCGCCCTCCGGCACGTCCGCGTACTCGACCGCCTGCCAGGCGGTGGGCAGGACGTCGGAGAGGTAGACGAAGCGGTCGTCGGGCGGGCCCTCGGGCACCTTGATGGGGCCGAACTGGGCCTGGGGCACACGCAGGTACTCGGCCTGGGCGCCCGGCACCGCGCCGTACAGGCGGGTGTAGCCGAACAGGGCGGCGCCCATGCCCTCGCCGGTGACCTGGGTGGTCTCGCACTGGGTGGGCAGGGAGTTCAGACACATCCAGCAGTTGCCGCAGGCGATCTGGAAGGGCACCACGACCCGGTCGCCGACCTTCAGGTCGGGCACGGCCGCGCCGACCTCCTCGACGATCCCATGGGCTCGTGGCCCAGGATGTCGCCCGGGGTCATGACGGGGTGAGCACCTCGTACAGGTGCAGGTCGGAGCCGCACAGCCCGCTGGACGTGATGCGGATGACGGCGTCCGTCGGTTCCTGGATGGTCGGGTCGGGGACGGTGTCCACCCGCACGTCCCGCTTGCCCTGCCAGGTCACAGCCTTCATCGTGCCGCACTCCCTCCGCCGGCCGGTCCGTCCCGGCGGGTCCGGGGGTCCCGGGTCCTGGCTGCCGCCCGGGTACCCGTGCCGCGGCCCCCGAACCGCGGCGAGGCCCGCTCGCGGTCACGGATGGCCGCCGTCGCCCGGCGAGCGCACAATCGAGACACCGAACGGGGTGCACACGATGAGTGCGAGAGATCCGAGTCGTCCGGCACGCTCCAGACATCAGAAACGCTGCAGACGTCCGAAACGCTGCAGACGTCCGGCGCGCACGGTGAACGCGGTGCGCGGGGCGGACGCGGTGAAGGCGGAGCCCGGGGCGGACGCGGTGAAGGCGGAGCCCGGGGCGGACGCGGTGAAGGCGGAGCCCGGGGCGGACGCGGTGAAGGCGGAGCCCGGGGCGGACGCCGTGCCCGGGGCGGCCGCCGTGCCCGGAGCGACCGCCGTGAAGGCAGGACGCTCCCCGGCCGCCGCGGCGCTGCTGGCCTCGGCGCTGGCCGCCGTGTTGGCGGTCTCGCTCACGGCGGGCTGCACGACGTCCCGGGAACCCTCGGGGGACGACGGCCGCAGCGCGTCGCAGAAGGCGAGCCCCGGCGGTGACCGTCCGAGCGCGGTCGGTGCCCCGGTGCTCGCCGTGAAGATCGACAACGCGCCGGCCGCACGACCGCAGACCGGACTCGACGCCGCGGACGTCGTGTACGTGGAGCAGGTCGAGGGCGGGCTGAGCCGGCTGATGGCCGTATACGCGACGCGTCTGCCGAAAGCGGTCGGTCCGGTGCGCAGCGCCCGCGAGTCCGATCTGGAGCTGTTGCGCCAGTTCCACCAGCCGGTGCTGGCGTTCTCCGGGGCGCAGGGCAGGCTGCTGCCGCTGATCGACAGGGCGCCGCTGGACGCCGTCACGCCCTCCGACGCGTCCGGCGCCTACTTCCGCGGCGCGGACCGGGCGGCGCCGCACAACCTGTTTCTGCGCCCGAGCGGCCTGCTGCCCTCCGCTCCGGGCGCCGCCGCGCTGACCACGGGGTTCCGGTACGGGCCGGCCCCTTCGGACGGCGGCACGGCGACGGCCTCTCGCACCGTGCGCTACCCGGCGGCCCGCTTCACGTTCACCTGGTCCGCGAGCAGGGCGGGCTGGCTGGTCTCGACCGACGGCGCGGCGACCGGGACGAGCGACGGGCAGGAGCCCCTCGCGCCGGCCACGGTGGTCGTGCAGTACGTGCAGGTGCGCGCGTCGCGTTTCCATGACTTCCTGGGCAACAACACGCCGTACACCGAGACGGTGGGGTCGGGGAAAGCGCAGGTGCTGCGGGACGGACGTGCCTACGACGTGAACTGGAAGCGTGACACGGCGACGGAGGGCACCGACTTCACCACCGCGGACGGCACTCCGGTCGGCTTCGCCCGCGGCCAGGTATGGGTGGTCTTCGCGAACGCGTCCTCGCTCTCGACCTCGTCGTCCTCGACCACATCCTCCTCGTCGTCCTCGGCCTCGGCCTCGCAAGCGCCGTGACCGGCCGGCGGGGCCGGTGCAGGGTGGAACGACCCGCCGGCCAGGACGGAGAACCCGGCCTAAACGGAAATCCCGGCCGATCAGGACGGGGCGGGCTGGGGCTCCCCCGGGTTGCGCAGCCCCTCGGCGGCGTCCGACACGCGCTGGAGGAGTTCGAGGAACACCGTCTGTTCCGCGGCCGAGAGCGGCGAGAGGAAGACCTGGTTCATCCGGGCCGTGCGCACGGTGAGCTTGCGGTGGGTGCGTGCCCCTTCCTCGGTGAGGCCCAGCAGGAAGCGGCGGCCGTCCTGCGGGTCGCGGACCTTGTCGAGGAGGTCCCGGCGCATCAGCCTGCTGATCACCTCGGCGACGGTGGAGCGGTCGAGCCCGACCCGCTCCCCCACCGTGCGCTGGTCGAGGCCCGGCTCGGCGACGAGCGCGTTGAGCACCGCGAACTGCGGGGAGGTGATCTCCTCGGAGACCATCGTGTTCCACAACAGGTAGTGCGCCTGTTGCAGCCGTCGGGCGAGATGCCCGGGGTGGCTGGTGAGGTCCACCGCGGCCATGTGCGCTCCTCTGCGTGGGTTCGGCGTCTGCCTTCATCCCGAGAAATTCATCGGTGCACTGAACGATACCCTCGTCCGCCGACCGGATCCCGTGCGCCATCGACCTCGCTCACCCTATCTGCCTGGGGTCTTGACGGGGAACGCCACCCGGTGGCAGCGTGTGGAAACCTCGAAACAATAATCAGTGCCCTGATTAATTGACCGGATCTCGCCCGCCGAGGCTGCGGCGTGGAGGTCGCCACCCTCCGCATCGGCAGTGGGCCAGGGCTTCGCCCCCGTCCTCGAACGTCAGGAAACACGGGAAACGTCATGACTCTCACGCAAGCCGACATCGACCTGGAGATCGCGGCCGAGCACGCCGCCTACGAGAAGCGGCTCGCCTCCGGCGCGCCCGTGGAGCACCAGCCGCGGCGCGACTATGCGCCGTACCGTTCGTCCGTCCTGCGCCATCCGCGGCAGCCGCCGGTCACCATCGACGTGACGCAGGACCCCGAGCTGGTGGAGCTGTTCTCCCCCGCGTTCGGCGAGCGGGACATCACGGAGATCGACAACGACCTCACCCGGCAGCACACCGGCGAGCCGGTCGGCGAACGGATCACGGTTTCCGGCCGGTTGCTGGACCGTGACGGGCATCCGGTCCGCGGTCAGCTGGTGGAGATCTGGCAGGCCAACTCGGCGGGGCGGTACGCCCATCAGCGTGAGCAGCACGACGCGCCGCTGGACCCGAACTTCACGGGCGTCGGCCGCACACTGACGGACGGCAACGGTTTCTACCGCTTCACCACGATCCAGCCGGGCCCCTACCCGTGGCGTCAGCACATCAACGCGTGGCGGCCCGCCCACATCCACTTCTCGCTGTTCGGCACGGCGTTCACCCAGCGGCTCGTGACGCAGATGTACTTCCCGAGCGACCCGCTGTTCCCGTACGACCCGATCATCCAGTCGGTCACGGACGACGCGGCCCGGCAGCGACTGGTCGCGACCTACGACCACAGCCTCTCGGTACCCGAGTTCTCCATGGGCTACCACTGGGACATCGTGCTCGACGGGCCGCACGCCACCTGGATCGAAGAAGGACGCTGAGCTGCCATGACGAAGATCGACACAAGCCGTCCGGAGAGCGTGCTGCCCACGCCGTCGCACACCGTCGGCCCCTTCTACGGCCATGCACTGCCGTTCCCCGGCGGCGGCGACATCGCCCCGGCAGGCCACCCGGACACCATCGCGCTCCAGGGCTATGTGTACGACGGTGAGGGCAACCCGTTGCCGGATGCGTTTCTGGAGCTGTGGGGTGCGGACCCCGAGGGCAACGTCCCGCAGGTCGACGGCTCGATGCGGCGCGACCCGTCGAGCGGTGGATTCCTCGGCCGCAACGGCGTGGAGTTCACCGGTTGGGGACGGATCCAGACGGACGCGAACGGCCACTGGTCGGCGCGTACGCTGCGGCCCGGCGCGCGCGGGCGGAGCGCCCCGTACCTCAGCGTCTGCGTGTTCGCGCGCGGTCTGCTCCTCCACCTCTACACCCGGATCTACCTGCCGGGCGACGAGGCCGCGCTGGCCGCCGACCCGCTGCTGCGCCGGGTCGACCCGGCGCGGCGCGGCACACTCATCGCCACGGACGGCCCGCTCGGCGCCTACCGTTTCGACATCCGCCTTCAGGGCGAAGGCGAGACGGTCTTCCTGGAGTTCCATTGACATCCTCGCCATCCGACGACCCGTACGGGACCGGTCTGCTCGCCCCCGGGTGGACCGGCTCCCCCGCCGCCTCCGCCACCTCCGACCAGGCCTGGCTGCGGGCGCTGCTCGACGCGGAGGCCGCGCTCACCCGCTCCCAGGAGTCGCTGGGCCTGGCCCCGGAGGGGGCCGGGGCGGCGGTCACCTCGGCCGCGCAGGACGGCGTCCAGGACGGCGTCCAGGGCGACGTACAGCACGGCGTACAGAACGGTGTCCAGACCCGCGTCTTCGACGCGCGCTCCCTCGCCGCGCGCGCCCGCGGCGGCGGAAACCCGGTGATCCCGCTGGTCGCCGATCTGACGGCGGCGGTCGGCGAGCGGTACGGCCCGTACGTCCACCGGGGTGCGACCAGCCAGGACATCATGGACACGGCGGCGATGCTGGTCGCCGTGCGCACGCTCAACCTCGTCCTGGCAGACCTCGACCGCACCCAGAGCGCACTGGCCGCGCTCGCCGCGGCGCACCGGGACACGGCGATGCCGGGGCGCACACTGACCCAGCACGCCGTACCGACCACGTTCGGGCTGAAGGCGGCCGGCTGGCGTTCGCTGGTGCTGGACGGCCGGGACCGGGTGACGGCCGTACGGGACTCACTGCCCGCCCAACTCGGCGGCGCCGCCGGGACCCTGGCCGCCTTCACGGCGTACGGCGCCGAGGACGCGACCGCGCTGCCCGCCGTCTTCGCCCGTGAACTCGGCCTGGCGGCACCCCTGTTGCCGTGGCACACCCTGCGCACGCCCGTCGCCGACCTCGCCGGCTGCCTGGCGTTCACCGCGGGCGCCCTCGGCAAGATCGCGGAGGACGTCCTCACGCTCGCCCGTACCGAGATCGGCGAGCTGGCGGAGGGCAGCGGGGGCGGATCCTCCGCCATGCCGCACAAGGCGAACCCGGTGCGCTCGACGCTGATCGCGGCGGCCGCCCGGCGCGCCCCGCAGCTCGCGGCCGTGCTGTACGGGTCGCTGGCCGCGCAGGACGAGCGGCCCGCCGGGGCCTGGCACGCCGAGTGGGAGCCGCTCAGGGACCTGTTGCGGCTGGTCGGCGGAGCCGCCCGGGACGCGGCGGAACTCACCGAAGGGCTACGGGTGGACGCGGACGCGATGCGCTCGAACCTCGGGCTCTCCCATGGGCTGATCGTCTCCGAGCGGCTGTCCGCCGAGCTGTCGGCGCTGCTCGGCCGTGCCCGCGCCAAGGAGCTGCTGACGCAACTCGCCCGGCGCGCCTACGCCGAGGGCGTGCCATTGGACCGACTCCTGTCCGGCGAACCGGACTTGACCGGGACCGACCTCACCGAGCTCACCGACCCCGCCCGCTACACCGGCTCCGCCGGAGCCCTCACCGACCGTGCGCTGGAGCGACGTTGACCGACAGGCTTCTCCACCACCTTGCCGAGGGTCCGGCCTCCGGTCCCCCGCTGCTGCTCGGCCCCTCCCTGGGCACCTCGAACGCCGTGTGGGGCAGGATCGCGCCCGAGCTGTCCGCCACCCACCGGGTGGTCCGCTGGGACCTGCCCGGGCACGGAGGGTCGGACGCCGGCCTGATCGGTCCCGGAGCCACCGTGGGAGACCTCGCCGACCTGGTGCTGACGCTCGCCGACTCCCTCGGCCTGGAGCGGTTCGCGTACGCGGGCGTGTCCTTGGGCGGGGCGGTGGGCCTGCATCTGGCGCTGCACCACCCCCAGCGGGTGTCGTCGCTGGCGATGATCTGTTCGTCCGCCCACTTCAACGGGTCGAAACCGTGGGAGGAGCGGGCCGCGCTGGTGCGCGCGGAGGGGCTGGCGGGGCTCGTCGAGACGGCGGACGCCCGGTGGTTCACGCCCGGGTTCACCGTGCCGGAGCTGATCGCGGACCACCGCGCCGCGGACCCGGCGGCGTACGCCGCGTGCTGTGACGCGCTGGCCGCGTTCGATCTGCGCGGACGGCTGCCGGAGATCGCCGTCCGGACCCTGCTGATCGCCGGACGCCGGGACCCGGCGACGCCGCCGGCGCATCTGCGGGAGATCGCCGACGCGGTGCCGGACGCCACGCTGGTCGAACTGGCGGGGGCTTCGCATCTCGCTCCCGCGCAGTGCCCCGAGGCCGTGCTGACCGTGTTGCGGGCGCACCTCGACGGCCCGGCGAAGCGGGGCATGGAGGTGCGGCGCGAGGTGCTCGGGGACGCCCACGTGGACCGGGCCCAGTCACGGCAGAACGCGCTTACCGCCCGTTACCAGGACTTCATCTCCCGCTACGCGTGGGGGGAGATCTGGACCGACCCGACGCTCAGCCGCCGCGAGCGCAGCCTGATCACCCTGACCGCGCTGGTGGCGCACGGCCACTACGACGAACTGGCGATGCACGTCAGGGCGGCCCGCCGCAACGGGCTCAGCCCCGAGGAGATCGGCGCCGTGCTGCTCCAGACGGCCGTCTACTGCGGCGTACCGGCCGCGAACTCGGCCTTCGCCACAGCGCAGCGGGTACTGGCGGAGGAGGACGACGCGACCGGTTGAGACGGTGCGGCGGGCATGCCCCCGAACCGCACCGAACCGAACTCACTGCACTCACTGCACTCACTGCACTGAGACGGTCCGAACCCACCGGACCCCACCGCACCACACCGCAACGGTCCGAACTCACGCACCGCACCGCACCGCACCGGCCGCCGCCTCCGGTCCCGCCGCCCCTACCTCCTGGTCTGGCCCGGGACCAGGCCGACCTGTGCGGCGCCGAGGCCCCGCAGGGCTTGCTTCGCCTGCTCCACCAGGCCGTCCGCGCCGCAGGAGCGGGCCAGCGTCAGGCCCCGGCCGAGTTCGGCGACCGAGCGGGAGAGAATGCCGTACTCGACCCGCGCGGCCGCGTGTTCGTACTGGCAGGGCGACAGTTCCAGGTAGGTGACGGCCTGCTGGGCGAGCCGTACGGCACGCTGCCCCGTCTCCAGGGCTGCGGCGCAGCGCAGGGCCTCGCCGATGGCGGTGTCGGTGCCGAAGCGCTCGGCCTGACGGCGGGCCTCGGCGGCGAGCCGGCTCGCCCGTGCCGGATCCTCGACGGCGAGGGCCCGGGCCAGGTCGACGGCCCAGGGTCCCATCACCGGGTTGAGGTGGCCGCGGGCCGCCGCCGCCTTTTCGGCCTCCTCCAGCTCGTTGACGCCCTCCTGGACCCGGCCCACGGCCAGCAGCAGCCGGCCGCGCACCGACCGGGGGTCGGGCAGCACGATCGTCGACGGGTAGGGCGGGGCGAAGCCGTACTGTTCGGCCACTTCCCAGGCCCGGTCGGCGTGGCCGCGCGCCAGCAGGGTGTCGACCAGGTTGCAGATCGCCGACCAGTACAGGGGCAGCCCGCGGCCGACGCGTTCGGCCAGGCGCAGGGACTCCCTGAGGGATTCCTCCGCCTCCTTCAGACGCCCCCTGCGGCGCAGCCCGAGGCCGAGGTAGGCGTGGGCCAGGGCGAGGTGGCCGCCGCTCCAGCCGGCCGACACATAGGCGCGCAAAGCCTCGTTGAAGAGAGCGTCGGCGCGGTCGAGCCGGTCGGTGTAGGCGTATGAGCTGGCCAGCATCATCAGCAGCTCGATGCCCCACTCCTGGTCGGTCCAGCCGAGCCCGGGGGCGAGGCGGCCGTTGACGAGGGCGCGGTCGCAGAACTCGACGACCTCCTCGGCGTTCTCGCCGTGGGTCATCAGGTCGAACCCGCGCAGGATGAGCAGGGCGCGTTCGGAGTTGTCACGGCCGGTGCAGGTCGCCGCGAGGGAGGCGAGCTTCTCGGAGCGGCGGGCGGAGGTCGGGTCACCGGCGTGCACGCCCTCCCACATGAACTGGACGGCCTGCAGCCGCAGCCGCGCGGGGCCGGGTGCGTGCCGGGCGGCCTCCGCCTCGACCGTGCGGACGGCCTCCTCCAGCTGGTCGTTGTGCAGCAGCGCCTGGGAGAGGCGGTAGACGGCGTCGACCCGCTCGTCGCCGTCGAGGCCGGGCAGACACAGGGCTTTGCGCAGGTGCTCGATGGTCCTGGCCGGTGCGGTGAGGAGGGTGGCGCAGCCCAGTTCGTACAGCACGCGCGCGTGGACGTCGGGCACGGGCGGTTCCCGCAGGGCCCGTTCCAGGCAGCGGCGGGCCGCGTCGGGGGCGCCGACGGCGAGGTGTTCCCGGGCGGCCTCGCGCAGTTGCTCGACGAGTTCCTCGTCGCCCTCCGCGTGCACCTTGAGCAGATGGCGGGAGGCGGCCGCGAGGCCCTTCCCGGCGTCGGCGACGACCTGGGCGGCGATGCCGTGCATCGCGGTGCGCAGGCCGCCGGGGATGGACTCGTAGACGGCGGAGGCGATCAGCGGGTGGACGAACTCCAGGTCGCCGTCCTCGGCCGGGGCGGCGGCGGGGTCGGGCTCGGTGAGGATACGGGCGTTGCGCAGCAGCTCGGCGCAGCGCGCCGCGTCGTCACGGCCGAGGCCGGCGAGCCGGGCCGCCTGGGCGACGGAGATGTCGGCGCCGAGGATCGCGGCCGCCATCGCGAACTTGGTGGCGTCGACGCCGAGTTTCTCCAGTCGGTCGACGAGTCCGCCGCCGCGGGCCGCCCGGTTCAGGGCGCGCAGCTCGGTGGCCGAGGACTCGCTCGGCGTCAACTCGCGGTCGCGCACCTTGGCGAGGAGTTCGACGGTCTCGTACGGGTTGCCGTCGGTGACCGCCCACACTTCGCGGCAGAAGGAGCCCTCGGCGTGTTCGCCGAGGGTGGCCCGGGTCAGGCCGGCGACCGCGGCCGGGGTCAGGGCGCTGAGGCTGGCGACGGCGCGGCCCGCGGCCTCGCCGACGGCGTCGAGGTGCCGGGCGGCGTCGCCCCTCACCTCGCCGGGCCTGCGGGCCACGACGACGAGGACCGGCAGTTCGTCGAGGCGTTCCACGAAGGCGGCCAGCCAGCGCAGTGACTCCTGGTCGGCCCAGTGCGCGTCGTCGACGAGCAGGACGAGCGGGTAGTCCCCCCGGGCGAGCCGGGTGACGGCGGCCACGAGACCGTCGCACACGCCCTGCGGGTCGGCGTGGCCCTCGCCGGGTTCGACGATGCCGAGGGCGGGACCGGCGATGTCGAACCAGTCGCCGAGGTACTCGCGGGCCTCCTCCGGGTGAAGGGACATCAGCGCGGGCTGCAGCAGTTGCCGCACCATGTTGAAGGGGACGGACCTCAGTGTCTCGCCGCCGCGGGCCGACCAGACCGCGCAGCCGCGGGCCTCGGCGATGCGACGTGTCTCGGCCAGCAGGGCGGTCTTGCCGAATCCGGCCTCGCCGCTGAGCACCAGCAGGTGACCCGTGGAGGACCGGTCGGCGCAGAGCGTCTCCACCGCCTGTGCGATGGCGGCGACCTCCGCGTCGCGCTCCCACAGGGAAGCCGAGGCGGCCGCCGCCGGCCTGACCTCCGTCATCCCGCTACCTCCCCAAGTCGCCCGAACGACGTACCGACGTCGAGCGTAACTCTCCGAGGGCGCGCGCGGAGGGTGGTCCGCGCAGGTCCCGCCTCGACGGGTGACGGGTCGCGGCGCTGAAGGGCCCGGCGGGCCTGCGGAGGTGCTCCCGTGACGTCAACAGGGAGTGACACGCACCGAATTGACGTCGAATTCGCGCCACGCCGAGGGCGCTCGGCCGGCCGGGCGCCGGGGTCCGGTTCCGACGGAGTGCGCTCCCTCTCATCCGGATCTCACCGACGCCTCTTACGGTGGGGGTATGACGCAGGTGACTCCTCCCGGGTGGTATCCCGACCCGGGCAGACGAATGACGGTCCCGCCACCGAGCGCTGGTGGGACGGCAAGGCATGGACGGACCAGACCCGCGCCGCGGGCTCGGCCGCCGCTTGGGGTCCGCCGGCGCAGACCGCGGCCGACGGCACGCCCGCGGCACATCCCGACGGCGCGCCCGCGGACCGCCCCGGCGGCGCGGGTCAACCGGTGCCCCCGCGGGCGCGGGACAGCGGGGGCACCCCGTGGGCCCGGCGTACCCGGGGGGTCCGGCGTATCCCGGGGGGCCCGCGTACCCGGGCGGCCCGGCGTACCCCGGAGGGCCCGCGTACCCGGGCGGCCCCGGGTATCCCGGGTATCCAGGAGAATCCGGCCATGCGGGCCACCCGGGGTATCCCGCCGCGCCCGCGCCCGGCCGGCGGCGCGGGCTGCGCACGGGCATAGCCGTGGCGGCCGCCGTCGCCGTCCTCGCCAGCATCGGGGTCGGCGTGTGGGCCCTCGCCAAGGACGACGGCTCGGGCGGCGGCGGTGGCACGGCCCAGGGACCGGGCGGGCAGGGCGGCCCGGGCGGACAGGACGGCGGCGGATCAGGCGGGTCGAGCGGGTCGGGCGGGTCGGGCGGGTCGTCGCCCTCGCCCGGGGGCTCCGAGCCGCCGACGATCAAGAGCGGTTCGGTGACCGACGCGCTCAACGGGATCAGCATCCCGATCCCGAAGGGCTGGGCGGGCCAGGAGCTCAGGGTGGGCGTCCAGGTCATCTCCGACGCCTCCTACAAGTGCCCGGGCGACACCACCAAGACCTGCACCAAGGGAGGTGTGTACTCGTCGCCCGCCGAGGTGCTGGGGAGCAAGGGCGACACGGCCGAGGAGGTCGCGAAGGCGGACATCGCGGCCAACGCCGAGCAGTCGTACGGCGGTACGACGTACGGCGCGATCACGTCGCACCAGGTGCTTGCCTCGAAGACGGTGACGGTGGCCGGGCAGAAGGGTTATCTGGTGCGCTGGAAGGCGGTGACGAGCAAGGGCGCGGACGGCTATGTCGAGTCGCTGGCGTTCCCGGCGCCGGCGGACGCCAAGCGGTTCGTGGTGCTCCGCTTCGGTCTCGACACCGATCAGGACGTGTCGGTCATCGACACGATCACCAAGAGCGTCAAGGTGTCGACGGGCGGCGGCAGCGGACAGGACGTCTGAGCGCCGGACCCGCCCCGCGGGACACGCCGGGCGGGACACGCCGGGCGGGACACGGCCGGCCGGGCGGGGACGCCCCTGCGTTCAGGGACGTCCCCGCCCGGCCGGGTGCGCGCCGCCCCCGTCCCCACGGTGCGGCGCGATACAGGTCGCCGTCCGGTCATCCCGTGGACGGCGGCCTGGGTCCGTTCGGTCTCAGGCCGGCCTCGGAGCGGCCCCGGCCGCTCCCCCGGCAGACAGGTCGCCGCCGGGGCGGGGGACGAGGCCGAGGGCCGGCAGCACGGCGGCCTCCACGAAACGCAGCAGGTACTCCTCGTCCGCGTACTCCCCGTCGACGACCGGACGGGCGCGGATCACCCCGAACACCTGCGCGGGGACGTACTCCAGCGCCGGATGGCCGTCGGCGATCTCGCCGCGTTCCACCCCGCGCCGCAGGATCTGCCGGAGCGCGTCGATCTCCGGGGCCACGATCGCCTCCCGCAGCGCACGGGCGAGTTCCTGGTCGCCGGTGACCGCGTGACCGAGGGCCTGCATCAGCGTGGTGTCGTGGGTGGACCAGCGGCCGGCGGCCCGCGCGGCCTCGCGCAGGTCCCCGGCGAGCGAGCCGGTGTCGATGCCGGTCAGCCGGGCCTGGCGGCGGGAGCGCAGTGCGGCGACGACGAACTGCGGCTTGGTCTTCCACTGCCGGTAGAGCGTGGACTTGCTGCAGCGGGCGCTCGCCGCGACGCCCTCCATGGTGACGGCTTCGTAACCGCATTCACGGACCTGGTCGAGGACGGCGTCGAAGAACTCCTGCTCCCGCTCGGGCGTGATCTTCGAACGGCGCGTGGCGGCGGCCGACTCCGGTCCGTCCGCGGCCTGCGACGTCATCTGCTCTCCCCCTCGCTTCTCTTCCGCTCGCTTCTCTTCCGCTCGGACGCCTGCCCCGCGGCGGTGCGGGCCCCGGATCGGGCCCGGCCTCCAGTGTGGCGCACATCAATCGATACGCCAGTGTACCGGTACGGATTCGTTTCGGTACACTGGCGTATCGGAACGACATCGTATCGATGGTGCATATACGCGAGCGACCGCCCGACGGCACCACCTGCGCCACCTGCGCCACCTGCGCCACCTGCGCTACCTGCACTACCTGCGAGATCTGCACTTCGTGCACCACCTGTACTACCTGCACCACCTCACACGCACCACCGTCAGCGAAGGGGCCGGGGGATGAATGCCCGCACCGAGCCTGCAGAAGCGGAGCCGGCCACACCGGCGAGGCCGCCCGTAGTCCGTGAGCTCCTGCTCGTCGCAGGTCTCTTCGCCGTCTACAAACTCGGCCGGCAACTGGCCGCGGGTCACACCGGCGAGGCCTTCCGCGACGCCCGGGACGTGTGGCACGCCGAGCGGTGGCTGCACCTGCCCGGCGAGGGCACCGTGCAGTCCCTGCTGCTGCACGGCGACGGCCTGGCCGAAGCCGCCAACGCCTACTACGCGACCGTGCACTTCCCGGCCACCCTGGCCTTCCTGGTCTGGCTGTACCTGCGGCGCCCGGCGCACTACACGTGGTCGCGGCGGGTACTGGCCGCGGTGACCGCCGCCGCCCTGCTGCTGCATCTGGCGTTCCCGCTCGCCCCGCCGCGCATGCTGGCGGCGACGGGCCTGGTGGACACCGCGCGCGTGTACGGACCGTCCGTCTACGGCCCGCCGCAGACGGATCACCTGTCGAACCAGTTCGCGGCGATGCCCTCGCTGCACTTCGGCTGGGCGCTGATGGTGGCGATCGGCCTGATCGTCGCCACCCGGTCACGGTGGCGGTGGCTGTGGCTGCTGCACCCGCTGCTCACCCTGCTGGTGATCGTGGGCACGGCGAACCACTACTGGCTCGACGCGATCGCCGCGGCCGCCCTACTGGGTGTGGCGCTCGCCCTGGTTCCGCCGCCCCGTCGCGCGGCGGGCGCAGCGGGCACCGGGGGCTCTGCCGGCGCTGCGGGCACGGCCTCAGCGGCCGCCGAAGCCGGACGCGACGCGCGCGCCCTCGTCCTCGTCCCGGCCGAGCGGCCGGCACCGGTCGGAGCGGGCCGATGAACGCCGCCCTGGTCGCCGTCGTCCTCTCCCTGTTCTCGGCCGTCGCGTACGCGGCCGCCGCGGTCGCCCAGGAACGGCTCGCCTCCCGGCACCCCGGCTCCGGCCTGGCCCGCCTGCTCGGCAACGGGGCCTGGTGGTGCTCGGTGGGACTGAACGCCGGCGCCGCGCTGCTGCACGTCGTGGCCCTGAAGTACGGCCCGCTCACCGTGGTGCAGCCGCTCGGCGCGCTCACCCTGGTGGCGGCGGTGCCGATGGGCGCCCGGGTCGCGGGACGCCGGGTGAGCGCCGCCGAGTGGCGGGGCACCGCCCTCACCCTGGCCGGCCTGGCCGCGATCCTGGTCACAGCCTCGGGGTCGGCCCCGGAAGACGTCCTGAGCGGCCCCGAGGCGGTGGCCGTGGCAGGGGCCACCGCCGCGCTGATCGGGCTGCTGGCCCGGCGCGGCGCCCGTCCGGGGCTGCGGCACGCGACGGCGTCCGGCTTCGCCTCGGGCGTCGCCTCGGCCCTCACCCAGACCGTGACGGTGGCCGCGACGGACCGCTCGGGCGCGCTTGCGAGCATGCAGGTGGTCGGAGTGGCGCTGCTGGTCGCGGCCTTCGCGACGGGCGGACTGCTGCTGTCGCAGACGGCCTACCGCGGCGGCCTCGGCGCCCCGCTGGCGATGGTGACGCTGGCCAACCCGGTGGCCGCCGCGGCGATCGGCCTCGCACTCCTCGGCGAACGGCTCCAGGGCGGGCTCGCGGGACTGCTCCTCGCCCTCGCGGGAGCCGGGCTCGCGGGACGGGGCGTGGTACTGCTGTCACACGCCGCGCCACAACCGGCGTCCGTCACCGAGTCTGCCGCTGAGTCCGTCACAAAGTCCGTCACGGAGTCCGTAACGGACGAGGAACACCCGGTGGCGGCGGTGCTGGCGCTGAGTCCGGAGACTGCGTCCGCCGAACCGGCGCTGCTCCCCTGGCCCACGACCGGCCCGGAACACCTCACCCCGCTGTGACGCGCGGCCGGGTGGCACCTTCCGGGAACGTGCCACCCGTGCGCGGAGGATGCGAGCCGCGACCGCGCGCGTCCGCGGAGACGGTCAGCCCAGACCGCGGGCGTCCTGCTTGAGCGCGGTGTCCACGGTCAGGGCCGTCGCGACGACGAGGCTCAGCAGCGGCTCGGGCAGCTGGTAGTGGATCTGCAGGACGTAGTTGTCCGCGGTGGTGAACATCGTCTTGGCGAGGCCTTCCCAGGTCTTGGTGATCCGGGCGACCTCGTTTTCCGCGTGGTCGACGATCGCGAAGTTCCACGCCCGCCAGTTCTCCGCCTTGATGGCGCCGACCTGCCGGCCGTCCGCGTTGATCGCGAAGTTGATCTTCCCGAAGACGTTCTGCTGGACGATCTCGCCGACCGGCTGCCCGTCGGGACGGGTCACCAGCACCCGCGACTTGAAGATCTTCGCCGGGCGGGTCAGCAGCAGCACCGGCTGGCCGTGCGCGTCACGGATCTCCAGCCGCTGCGTCAGGTACTGGTCGATGCTCGCGACGAAACGCAGGATCTTGCGCAGAGCGCTCTGGCCGACCTGGACGACCGAGCCGAGCTGGTTGCCCTGCTGGTCCATCACCTTGTACTCGTTGGTGAGTTCGATCAGCTTCGCCTTCTGGTTCACCACCAGCACGGGCTCGCTGAACATGGAGCCGCCGCCGGGACCGCTCGGCGCTACCCCGGCCTGCTGCTGCACCTGGCGCTGGACCCGGGCGTCGGGCCCCGCCTGCTGCGGTATCTGCGGGGCGGGCCCGCCCTTGCCCTCGGCGTGGGTCTGCTCGGTCCACTGGGCGCCGTCCCAGTAGCGCAGGGTCTGGGCCGCTCCGTGCGGATCGGGATACCAGCCTGCAGGCGTGTTCGAATGCGTGTTCACCGGGGCACACTACCCCGCGCCAACCGGGACCCGACCAGCCCCCACGATCCGGCAGTCCTCGCGCATTCACCGCGACCACCGGCCCGCGCACTCACCGCCGAATGCGAGACAGAAGGAAGCGCATGCACGGCGGCAGCAGGGGGCACTCCGGCTGGATTGAATCGATTCATATGGCAGCATTCGGCCCGAATTTGACGGAAAATTCAGACAGTACAGGTGGTTGACGGTCTAAGAGGAGGCCTTTAAGGTCCCGATTTATGCACGTTGAAAGCATTCAATCGGTCGGGGCGGGCAGGCCTGGGCCGGTGGGAACGAGCCGTCCCGGCACTCCGTCAGACCGCGAGCCCTTCCGTGTCGCCCCCGCTCAGCGACCGGGCATGTCCGGCTGCATCGGCAACCTGGGCTAGCACCCACGGAGTCTGCGCCTCGCCCGTCCGAGGCCAGTGCCGCCCAGGGCTGGAGACCGCGTCGAGCGAGCGCCTTTCTGCCTCGCCGTGAGTCGAGCCGGGGAGAGCCGACCCATCGGCTCTGCGTGCCGGCATCGAAGGTCTCAACGCCCCGAGCTCCTCAGCTCTTGAGGAGTCACCCCTTGATCCAAACCCTCCCAGGTGTCAAGCCAGGAGTCTCGTTCCTGATGCCCGCAGCCGCCAGGAATGCCGGGGAGGCTGCTCGTGCGGCACCACTTCCCCGAACCGAGGAAAGAGAAGTGTTTTGAACAACCCCATGACGCGCCGTACCGTATCGGCGCTGGCCGCCATTGTCCCGCTCACGCTTCTCACCGGCCTTCTCACCACGGCGTGCGGAAGCGAGAACAAAGATCCCAAGAGCGCCGTGCCGACAAACCCCACTACCGCAAGGAGAGGTTATCCACTGGATCCCGTAAAGAAGGGGATGACGATCGCCTTCGTACCGAAGCAGCTGGGAGGGAATCTCTATTTTGCGGCTGCAGGCGACGGTGGCAGAGCAGTCGTCGAGAAGCTCAGCTCGACATACAAGGAGGTCGGCACTTCTGAGAGTACCGACATTGAGGGGCAGGTGAAATACATCAAGCAACTCACCGACGAGGGAGTTGATGCCATAGTTGTCTCCGCGCAGGACCCTGATTCTCTTTGCGGCGCGCTCAAGCGCGCGATGGACAAGGGCATCCCGGTGGTCACGTACGACTCCGACACGCGGCCCGAGTGTCGGAACGCCTTCGTCTCGCCTGCCGACCCGGATCAGTTGACCTTTCCGCTGGTCCTGTCGCTGGCGCAGCAGATCGACTACAAGGGAGACATAGCGATTCTCAGCGCTTCCAAGAGTGCGACGAACCAGAACAACTGGATCGAGTTCATGAAGGAAGACCTCGACACCGACCCGCGTTACTCAGACATCAAACTGGTCACCGTCGCCTACGGCGACGACAATGCCGATAAGTCCTATCGGCTCACCGGGAGTCTCCTCAAGGAGTATCCGAAGCTCAAGGCGATCATCGCTCCGACGTCTGTCGGCATCAGCGCTGCCGCTCAGTACCTGTCACAATCGCCCCGCAAGGGCAAGGTCAAGCTGACAGGTATGGGAACACCCAACAGCATGCGGGAATACGTCGAGGACGGTACTGTCGAAAGTTTTGAGCTCTGGGATCCCACCGAACTCGGTAAACTCGCGGCGTGGACTGCGGAGTCCCTTGCCTCGGGCCAGATCACAGGGCGGGAAGGGCAAGGGTTCAGGGCCATGAACGGACAGCTCTTCGTGCTCGGAAAAAATGGCGTTGTCAACCTGGGCGATCCGATCGCATTCACCAGCAAAAACATCAACAAATACAATTTCTAGCTCTTTTCTAGCCTCGATCTTCCTTGACGGCCCGCCGACGGCGTCGGCGGACCGCCTTGTCGCGGGTGGCGGAGGCCGGGCAGTCGCGGGCCTTGCTCATGAGCACCGCGGTCGTGGGGGCGCCGAGTTCGAGCCCCTTCGCCAACTCGCCGGAGGCGTTCGCTCGATCCGCTACCGCGACCCGGGGAAGAGCAACCCCGGCTACCTCACCCGCCACTCGGTTCGGTCATCGGTTCGCGGACGACGGCGACGCCTCCTTCGGGGACGGTGACGGAGCCCACGACCGGTTTGCCGGTGAGGAGTTCGATCCCTTCGGCGGGGATCTCGGCGCCGTGGCCGGCGTGGTCGATCAGGAAGAGGTAGTCGGCGTCCGCGCCCCGCCGCCTCACCGCCTCGACGCCGGCCGGCACGCCGTGCTCTGGGCGCACTCCGGCCTCCTCAACGATGCGCTCCAGGACGGCGGCCAGGGTGGCGGGGTCGGGGTGGGTGGCGAGGTACCAGGCGGTGCCGCTGCCGTACGCGTGGCGGGTGATGGCCGGGACGCCCGCCAGCGGTCCGTCCGCGTACGTGGCGACGGCCTCCGCCCCGGCGAGCCGGAGGCGTTCGGTCCACAGGTCGGCGGTCGCGTCCCGCGGGACCTGTCCGGTCAGGCCGACCTGGACGCCGGGCAGCAGGGGGAACAACTCGTCGCCGCGCACTCCGAGGAGTTCCCGGAAGGCGCCCGGGTAACCACCCAGGCGTGCGTGGCAGTTCTCGTCCACCGCACCGCTGTGGAAGCCCACGGCGAGGGTGCCGCCGTGCTCGACGAACGCCGCCAGGTTGGTCGCTCCCGCTTCGTCGACCAGGTACAGACTGGGGGCGAGTACGAGCCGGTAGCGGTCGAGGTCGGGGCTGTCGGGACGTACGAAGTCGACCGCCACGCCGGCCCTCCACAGCGGGGTGTACCAGTCCCTCACCAGGTCCTGGAAGCGGAGTTCACCGCTGGGCTGGGAGGGCAGTTCCACGGCCCAGCGGGCGTTCCAGTCCCAGACGACGGCGACCCGGGCGGGGCTGGTGCTGCCGCGGACTTCGGCGAGGGCGCGCAGATCGGCTCCGAGCTGGACGACGTCCTGCCAGATCCGGCTGTCGGTGCCCGCGTGGGGCAGCATCGCCGAGTGCCACTGCTCGGCCCCCGCCTTCGCGGCGCGCCACTGGAAGTAGGCGATGCCGTCGGCGCCGTGCGCGACGTGGGCGAGCGCGTTGCGGCGCATCTCGCCGGGGTTCTTGGCCCGGTTGACGGGCTGCCAGTTGATGGCTCCGGTGGAGTGTTCCATGAGCAGCCAGGGCTGTCCGCCGGCCAGGGAGCGGACCAGGTCGCCGCAGAGAGCGACGTCGGTCTCCGACTCCGGGTCGGTGGAGAGCAGGTAGTGGTCGTTGGAGACGATGTCCAGCTCGGGGGCCCAGCGCCAGTAGTCCATGGCGTCGAAGTTGTGCATCACCATGAAGTTGGTGGTGGCGGGGATGTCCGGGGCGGCGCGGCGGAGCACGTCGCGCTCGGCGGTGAACAGCGAGAGCAGTTCGTCCGAGCAGAAGCGGCGCCAGTCCAGCCGGTGCGCGGGGTTGGGGTCGGCGCCGGTGGCGCGGGGCGGGATGATCTCCTCCCAGTCGTAGTACCACTGGCTCCAGAAGGCGGTGCCCCAGGCGTCGTTGAGCGCGTTCAGGTCGTTGCCGTACTTCGCCTTCAGCCAGGGACGGAAGGCGGCGGCGCTGGTGTCGCAGAAGCATTCGGCGTTGTGGCAGCCGTACTCGTTGTGGACGTGCCACATCGTCACGGCCGGGTGGTCGGCGTAGCGCTCGGCGAGGGCGCCCGCGATGCGCAGCGCCGCGGTGCGGTAGGCGGGGCTGGACGGGCAGAACGTCTGGCGGCTGCCGTACGACAGCGTGCGCCCGTCGCGGTCCACCGGCAGCGCCTCGGGGTGGGCGCGGAAGAACCAGGCGGGCGGGGCGGCTGTGGGGGTGGCGAGGTCGGCGGCGATGCCGTTCTCGTGGAGCAGATCCAGGATCTTGTCCATGCGGGAGAAGTCGTAGACGCCTTCGGACGGCTCGAGCAGGGCCCAGGAGAAGATGCCGACGCTGACCATGGTGACCCCGGCCTCGCGCATCAGGGCCATGTCCTGGGCCCACACCTCCTCGGGCCACTGCTCGGGGTTGTAGTCACCGCCGTAGGCGATGCCGGGAATGCGAAGACGGCGTGCGGTGCTCACTGGTGGTGCTCCGGGAGATAGCAGAGACAGGTGACGTGAGGGGGGTCAGCCCTTGTTGGCGCCCAGGGTGAGGCCGCTGACGAACTGCCGCTGGAGCACGAAGTACACGATCAGGGTGGGGATCGCGGTGAGCAGGGCGCCGGCAGCGACGAGGTTGGGGTCGGTGAAGTACTGGCCGGAGAGGTTGTTCAGCGCCGAGGTGATCGGCATGTTCTCGCCGGTGGAGATCAGGACGAGGGCCCAGAAGAAGTCGTTGTAGATCCAGATGGACAGCAACGTGGCCAGGGCCGCCATCGCGGGCTTGCACAGGGGCAGCACGATCTGCCAGTACAGGCGCCACACGGAGGCCCCGTCGACGAGGGCGGCCTCGGTCAGCTCGTGCGGCAGCGAGCGCATGTAGTTGGCCAGCACGAAGGCGCAGAAGCCGGACTGGAACGCCACGTGGATCAGCACCAGGCCCAGCGCCGAGTCGTACAGCTTGCCGCTCATGGTGATGCCGGGCAGGTCGATCAGCAGGTACAGGCGGTACAGCGGGGTGATGATGACCTGCTGCGGGAGCAGGTTGCCGGCCGTGAACACGAGCAGCAGGAACAGGTTGACCCGAAAGTCGAAGCGGCTGACGTAGAAGGCGACCATCGACGACAGGAACAGCGTCAGCAGCACCGCCGGGACCGCGATGAGCAGCGTGTTCCCGAAGTAGTGCAGCATGTCCGACTGCTCGAACGCGTTCGTGAAGTTGTCGAGGCTCAGTTCGTCGGGCCAGGAGACGTAGCCCTTGGCGCTGGTCTCGGCGTACGGCCGCATCGCCGCGTACATCGCCCACAACAGGGGCGCGAGCCAGGCCAGGGCGCATCCGGCGAGGAAGACGTGCAGCAGGATCCGGGCTGGGCGGACGGGGGTGCGCTGCTTTGCGAGCGCGCTCACGGTGCTCATGCGCGCCGCTCCTTCCGGAAGGTCGCGATCAGGTACGGGATGATGACCGCGAGAGAGATGACCAGCAGGACGACGGCGATCGCGGAGCCGTAACCGATGCGGCTGGACTCGCCGATGATGTTGTTGGTCACCAGGATCGACAGCAGTTCCGTCCCCTCGGCGCCCTTGTTGAAGACGAAGACCAGGTCGAAGGCGCGCAGCGCCTCGATGATCGTCACTACCAGGACGACGGTGTTGGTGGGCCGCAGGGTGGGGAAGATGACGTTCTTGAACGTCTGCCACTCGTTCGCGCCGTCCAGCGAGGACGCCTCCCGCAGGGCCGGATCGACGCCCTTCAGGCCCGCCAGGTAAAGGATCATCATGTAGCCGGTATGGCGCCACGACGCGGCGATGAGGACGGACCACAGGTTGAGGTCCGGGTCGCCGATCCAGTCGATGTAGTGGCCGGGCTTGTTGGCGCCGATCAGGCTGTTGATCAGGCCGGTGTCCGGGTTGTAGACCAGTTGCCAGACGAACCCGATGACCGCCATCGACAGCACGACGGGCAGGAAGAACGCGGTCTGGTACACCTTGCTGAACCGGATGTTCTTGTCGAGCTGCACGGCCAGGAACAGGCCGAGCGGAGTCGGTATCAGGATGAGCACGACGAACCAGGTCACGTTGTGCTCGACGGCGGGCCAGAACTGCGGGTTGCTGGTGAACAGTTCACGGAAGTTCTGCAGCCCGACCCATTTGATGGCGTCGAAGCCGATGCCGTCCCAGGTGGTGAAGGCAAGCGCGATCGAGGCGAGCGCCGTGAGCCAGACGAGCAGGACGTGCAGAATCGTCGGCACCCCGGCCATCAGGCCGAGCGTGAGGCGGTCCCGTCGGGTGAGCAGCCGTCGGTGACCCAAGGGCGCCCGCAACCGCTCGGCCTGACCGGAGGTCACGTTGTCCGGGTGGCCCGGGGGCGGCACTGCGGCCGTCCCCGGGGTGCTGGTGGCGCCGGTCCCGGTACCGGTCTTCGCTGTGACGGTCATGCGGACGCGAAGATCGTCTTCTTCTGGCGCTCGATCGACGCCAGCAGGCTGTCGACGCCCTTGGGGTCGCGGACGAACTTCTGCAGGGCGGGCTGCATCACCGTGGAGGTGAAGTCCGGCCGGCTGTCGCGGTCCATGAACTGGGTGAGGTGCTTGGCGCCGGCGATCGTCGCGTACGCCTTCTTCTGCAGCGCGGTGTACGAGGAGGTGTCGGCCTTGTTGGACGCCGCGACCAGGCTCGGGTCGGACTTCAGGTAGATCTGCTCGGCCTCCGGGCTGCCCAGGAACTCCAGGAGCTTGAGTGCGCCGGCCTTGTTCTTCGGGGCCTTGGAGAGCATGAAGCCGTCGGTGGGCGCCTCGACGGTGTCCTGGCCGTACGCGGAGTCGATCTCCGGGAAGGCGAAGAAGTCGAGGTCGTCCAGGTCGGCCTTGTTCGTGAACTGCTGTGCCACGAAGCTGCCGAACAGGTACATGCCCGCCTTCTTCGAGATCAGCGTCTGGGCCGCGTCCTGCCAGGTGCGGCCGACGGCGCCCTCCTGGTGGTAAGGGAGGATCTCGGCCCAGTTGTCGAAGGTCTTGCGGACCTTGGCGTCGGTCCAGGACGCCTTGCCGGCCATGAGCTCGACGTGGAAGTCGTAGCCGTTGGTGCGGAAGTTGATCTGGTCGAAGGTGCCGAGCGCGGGCCAGGCGTCCTTGTCGCCGAAGGCGAGCGGGACGAGGCCGTCCTTCTTCATCTGCTTGCACAGGGCGACGAGTTGGTCCCAGGTGGTGGGGACTTCGTAGCCGTGCTGCTGGAAGACGCTCTTGCGGTAGAAGACCCCCCAGATGGACGTGGAGATCGGCACGAAGTAGTACTTGCCGTCCGCGCCCTTGCTGAGCGCCTTCATCGCGTCGGGGAAGTTGCCGCCGATCTTCTGCCACACGTCGTCGACCGGGGAGGCCAGGCCCTTGGCCGCGAAGAACTGCATGCGGTAGCCGGCGAACCAGTTGAACACGTCGTCCGGGGTGCCCTGGAGGTAGGAGTTGATCTGCTCCTGGAACGTGTTGTGGTCCTTGGTGTTCACGTCGACCGTGATCCCGGACTGCTTCGTGAACGCCGCGTAGATCTCCGCGAACGCCTTCTTCGGCACCGCGTCCGACGCGTTCGAACCGAGGCTGACGGTCTTCGGGTCGGCAGCCGTACCGCTGCCGCCGCAGGCACTGAGCAGCGGTATGCCGGTGCCGAGGACGGCTGCGCCACCGATACCGCGCAGGACGGTGCGGCGACTGGCGGCAGGCATGGGCCGACCGAGGGAGGAAGAGTGCATTTCGGCTCCTGAAGAGAGCGACGTGCCCGGGTGGCACGTCGGCCCAAGGGGGTGTGACGGGGGAAGCGGTCGTCCACGCGACCAAGAACTCAACACGATCGAACAAATCCGACCGGCGGCTGCGAGGAAGACTGAACGCTCCGAGGAGTCGCTGTCAAGCCCCTCCGACCTGGACTCAGGGCCGACCGAACATGCCTCCAAGGCGGCCGTCCTATCGTCGGACGGCAGCGAAGCCCTCCTTCCGCGAGCGGTCCTGCAAGTGAGCTTCCGCCTTCTGACCTGCACGTATACCCGCCAGAGGCGACCTTCTCAAGGTGGCTGCGCAACCCGTCGCAGACCAGCCGCCCGCCATCGGATCCGTCGCCGCCCATCGGAATCGATATGGCGGGAGCCCTTGACGAACAGCTGTCGGCTACGTAGACATGACCACGCGGTCAGACCGCGTGATCAGACCGCGTGGTCATACAGTTGACCTCCTTCGATGCAGACGCACAGCCGTCAGGAGACTTCATGGCAGCAGTGGTGGGACAGGGCGAGGGCTCCGCTGTGCCGCGCAGCGCGGACGTGGCCCGCCTGGCCGGGGTGTCGCGCAAGACGGTGTCCCGGGTCCTCAACAACGAGCCGTATGTCTCCGAGGAGGCCCGCACAAAGGTCCTCGCGGCCGCTGAGGAACTCGGCTACCGGCTGAACCAGGCGGCCAGGACCCTGGCCTCCGGGCGCACCGGTTCCATCGGCGTGGTCGCCCTGGGCACCGCCGGGTACGGCACCGCTTCACTGCTCGTACACATCGAGCGGGCCGTGCGCGACGCGGGTTACGCGCTCCGCGTGATCAACACGCCGGACGGAGACCCGGCAGGCATCGCCGGCGCTCTGGAGTCGCTGCTCGAGCAGGGCGTGGACGGCGTCGTCGTCTCCGAACCCATCGTGGAGGGGGACGTCGGCGTCCGGGTCGACGTCCCCGTCCTCTTCCTGGGGGCGCCGCCGGCCTTCACGGCCGCCCGCACCGTGACCGTGGGTGTGGGCGCACACGAGCTGGCGCGGGCGGCCACCGAGCATCTGCTGGATCTGGGGCACCCGACCGTCCATCACCTCGCCGGCCCGCGCCGCTGGTACGCCACCAAGGACCGTATCGAGGGATGGCGGGCGGCACTGGCGGCACGTGGCGCGCACGAACCGCCTCTGCTCAACGGTGACTGGTCGGCCGCCTCCGGGTACGCGGCGGGTCGCGAGCTGGCCTCGGACAGCTCGGTGACCGCGGTGTTCGCGGCGGGTGACGAGATGGCCATCGGCCTGATCCACGGCCTGCGTGAAGCAGGGCGTCGGGTGCCGGACGAGATCAGCGTCGTCGGGTTCGACGGCAACCCGGTCTTCGCCTATGTCTCTCCGCCGCTGACCACCGTGCGCCAGCCCTTCGACGCCGCGGCGCGGGAAGGCATCCGCCTGCTCGTGCACGCCATCGAGAAACCGGACGGGGAACTGCCGCCGGCGAGCGACCCACCGGTCGAACTCGTCGTCCGTGGCTCGACCGCACCGCCGCCGGCCCACAAGGGCCACAGCCGTCTGCGCACCACCTGAGCCCGGAGCCCTGAGCACTGAGCCCAGAGCCCTGAGCCCTGAGCCCTGAGCCCTGAGCACTGGGCACTGGGCCCTGGGCCCTGCACTGAGCACTGAGCCCTTGGCCGACGCGGGATGCCGCCGCACGCACCGCGGCAGCCCGCGCACAACAACCGTCACCCCGCGTCCGTCCCCGCGCACAACGGCCGTCACCCCGCATCTGCCCCAGCGGGCGTCGGCTGTACCGGCGGCACCGCCCGGCCGGTCACCGCAGGCCCGCCGGGAGCCGTCACGCGGATCCCGACCACGCCTTTTGTCGCGCTGTCGTCCCGCCCTCCCGTCGGCCGACCCGCCCCTGAACCCCGCCGCCCCCACCTGATCGTCCTGGGGCGGCGGACCGCAGAAGGAAACCCCGTCCCGCCATCGGAGCCGCACATGTTCCCCGCACAGCCAGGCGCCAGACCCGGCGCCGCCCCGCGTTCCGTCCCCTCCGCTCTCCTGTTCCTGCTGCTGGCCCTGGCCGTCGCGGCAGCGACGCTGGTCCTGCCCGCCGCGGGCAGGGCGGACGCCCTCTCCCGCCCGGCCCAGACGCTCTACACCCCGCCGTCCGACGCGCTCTCCCCCGGGAGCTTCTACCCGCGGGCGATGCGCCTGCAGCACAACGGCTCGGCCAACGGCACCCTTCTCGCCACGTTCGAGCAGTACCGCGTGGACATGCCCGTCTTCCCGATCTACCGCAGCACCGACAACGGCGTCTCCTGGACGAAGCTCTCCGAGGTCGCCGACACCCAGAACGGCTGGGGCATGCGCTGGGAGCCCGAGCTGTTCGAACTCCCCCAGGCCATGGGCGGCTTCCCCGCCGGGACGATCCTCGCCGCCGGCGACTCGGTGCCGTACGACCGGTGGGGCGGCAGCAAGATCGACCTGTACGCCAGCACCGACCGCGGTCAGAGCTGGGACTTCGTCACCAACATCGCCACCGGCGGCCCGGCGTTCTCCACCAACGGCTTCACCCCGGTCTGGGAGCCCTACTTCGTGCTCTCCGGCGACCGGCTCATCGTCTACTACTCCGACCAGCGCGACACCGACCACGGCCAGGAGATCGTGCACCAGGTCTCCACGGACCTGCGCAACTGGGGCCCGGTCGTGGACGACGTGTCGATGCCCACCTACGCGGACCGGCCCGGCATGCCCGTGGTCACCCGGCTGCCCAACGGCAACTACGTGATGAGCTACGAGTACTGCAACGCCCCCGAGGGCAGGTGCTCCGTCTACTACAAGATCTCCGCCGACCCGGAGGACTTCGGCTCCGTCACCGGCCGCGTGCTGAGGTCCACCGACGGCGTCATCCCGAGCGGGGCGCCCTTCATCACCTGGCTGCCCGCAGGCGGCCCGAACGGCACCCTCGTCCTCAGCGGCGAGAGCCAGGACGACCTGTTCGTCAACACGGAGAAACGGGGCCCGCCGCCCCTCCCCCCCCCCCGGCGAACGCCTGGACACCG
>NZ_JARUMJ010000003.1 GCF_036898465.1 Streptomyces sp. B21-105
CGTACACCCGGGCGGGGCTGTGTCGTTGCTCGAAGGTCAGGCAGACACCTTCGCGGCGTCCTGCCCGTTGTAGACCTTCTGGACGGCCGACGGGTGCCACGTCGCCCCGCCGCGGGCCGTCGGCACGCCGTCGTCCATGAGGCCGCGGGCGATGGCAGTCCAACCAGCTCCGCCTTCCCGCTCCTCGACGATGCGGCGGACCACGGACTCCGGCAGAACGGAGGGCCGGCCGAGGCGAACGCCCTGCTCGCGCTTCGCGGCCAGGCCCTCGCGGGTGCGCGCCCGGATAAGGTCGCGCTCCATCTCTGCGACGCCGGCCAGCATGGTGAACATGAGCTTGCCGTGGGGGCTGGTGAGGTCGACGGCACCGTCGGCGGAGGCCAGGGTCCAGCCTTCGCGCTCGGCTCGGTCGCGCAGGGCCAGGAGGTCGGTAGCCCGGCGGCCGACGCGGTCCGCCTTGCCGAACAGCAGCACCGAGGCCGGGCCGGTGGCGAGCGCGTCCAGGGCCTTCGACAGCTCGGGGCGCTTCATCGGTGCCGTGCCGCCGGATACGCCTTCGTCGACGTGCCAGGCGATGACCTCAAGGCCGCGGGCCGCTGCGCAAGCGGTGATGGCCGTGCGCTGTGCGTCGAGGCCGGCGCCGGACTTGACCTGTTCGGCGGTGCTCACGCGCAGGTAGCCGATCGCGTAGTTGCTCACGCGAGCGACGGTACGGCGGCGGCGGGCGGTGGGCTTCCGGCTGATTTCCATGACCCCAGTCTACACTAAACGACCCTTTAGTGTAAGCACTGGTGAGGGATCACCGTCACTCACTGGAGCCGGGCACGACACATGATCGACGCCGCTGGTCGGGGAGCGTCCACCCCGCGCGGGCGAGGGCCGAGGTAGCTTTCGTTCGCCGGTACGGAAGCAATTCCGGTCCACCCCGCGCGGGCGAGGGCCGAGGGGCTCTCCGTACCGGCGAACGAAGAGCCCACCAATCCCGCCGCAGCACGCCCATACGGGCCGCAGAGCGCCCAACAGGCCCCAGGCGGCCCGCACGACGCGGAATGGTCCATGAGGTCAACACAGAGGCACCTAGAAGGGGCCGCCGCATGGTTCTGCGGGTCGTCTGTCCCCTTGGGGTCGGTCGTGGTGTCTGGTGGTGCTGACTGTCCCCTCCTCCACCGTCCCCCCTATAGGGGGACTGGGGACGGTGGGTACGGTCGCGGGGACCGTACCCGTGGGGACGGTTGGGGACGGTCGGGGGACGGTGGGTACGGTCGTGGTCATGTCGGTCCTCTCTGGAATGCTGTCGGGTGGCCGGCCCCGATAGCTGCGGGGCCGGCCGTCGTGTGCGGGTCAGGCGGAGTGCAGCTCGTACTGCCAGGCGTCGATCACGTCGCTGTTGGCAAGGTCCCGCTTCCGCTCCAGCCACTCCGCCATCTGCTCGCGCGCAATCACGCCGTTGCAGTCGACGCACTCGCCCGCGATGACGCCCTGCGGCAGCGGCGACGGTGAGGCGAACTTCGGGTTCGAGACCGGCCAGACCCCGAGGCTGCTCATACCGCTGATGCGCTCGATGCCGGTCACGGGCTTGTGGCAGTAGCGGCAGGCTGCGGGCGGTTCGGACGGCGGTACGAGTTCAAACAGTGTCGGCTGGGACATCGTGCTTCTCCTTCGGTGGATGTGCCGGCCGCCGGTCGGCGGCCGGAAGTCTCAGGTGTTTCATCTGAAACAGTCGGGCTCGTCGTCGTCCTGGCCGTCGTCCTCGGCGTCGAGGCGCAGCTGCTCCCGCTCGGCGAGGTGGCGCAGCTTGTTCGCATGCCGGGCAGCGAGACCCCGCCGGCGGGCCGCCGACAGTTCGTCACGCCGCTCCCGCGCCGCCTGGACCTTGATGCGGGCCTGTTGGATGCGCTGCTGCACGGCCTGCTCCACCGCGCTGGTCGACTCGGTCACGGGGCCTCTCCTTCACTGGTGGTGAACGGTTTGGTGAGGGTGTGGAGCTGGGCGCCGCGGGGGCCTGGTGTGACGGTGACGAATCCTTCGTCGACGAGTCGGGCGAGGGCGGCTCGGACGGCGTCTTTGTTGCCGGTGACGCGGTCTTGGACGCCTCGGACGCTGAGCGGGTCGGGTGCGCCGGCGAGGGCGTCGGAGACTTTCTGCATGAGCCCGGTCGGGCGGAATGGTCCGGTGCGTTCGATGGGGGTGGTGAGGCTGGATTCGGCGAACGTCTCGTCGTGGGAGGTCAGGGTGAAGTCGGCGAACCAGTGGAGGCCGCTGGAGTGGGGGAGGGCGTGGCGGCGGAGTTGGCCGGGTCGGTCTTTTGAGATGCGGACGGTGGATTTGCCGGTGACGCCGATTCCGAAGGGGGTGCGGTTTTCGAGGGTGTACACGGCGCCGGTGATGCCGTTGATCTTGTGGACGCCGCCGATGGCGTACCGGCCCCGGCCTTCCTTGTCCTTGACGACGTGGTCGAGGGTGACGACGGCGGCGCCGGTCCGGGCGATGGGGTGGAGGAGGACGCGGCCGAAGTGGGCTACGTCGCTGTTGTCCTTGAGCTCCATGCCGTGCATGGCCATGCCTTCGGTGACGCCGTCGACGGGTACGAACGTGGGTTTGAGGTCGTTGAGGGCCTGGCCGAGGTCGAGCTTGTTGAACTCGGAGGTGAGCGGGGTCTCGGGGCGGATGTACGCGAACCGTTCGCTGATGACGGTGGCGGGCACGCCGAGGGTGAGGAGGCGTCCGGCGACTCCGGGGGCGTCGTCCTCGAAGTCGATGAACACGACGGCGTTTCCGGCCGCCAGTTCGGAGGCGACGGCCGTGAGCGCGAACCATGTTTTGCCGCCTTCGGACTCGCCGATGACGGAGTGGAGGCGGCCGGGATAGAAGAGGCCGATGCCGTCGTCTCTGCGGCCGATGGTGGGCTGGGGTGCCTGGTAGGTGCCGTTGAGGATGTCTGTGAGGTCGCGGGGTCGCCAGCTGGGTGTGGGGCGGGAGGCGTTGGGGGCTTGTCCGTTGCCGGTCGGGGGTGGCGGGCTGGGGTGCTGGCCGGGGATCCAGAGTCCTCCGTTGTGTGCGGGTGGCTGGTCGTCGGTCCAGGCCGGGATGGAGTCTTCGGCCCAGATTCGTGGGTCTGTGGGTTCGGCCCATATCTGGGCTTCGCGTTGTGCGGCTTCGGTGGTGGGCCGGCGGGTGCTGGTGGGCCAGGCGCCGGGTACGCGGTTGTTGGTGGTCACAGGAGCCCCCGAGCGTGGTGATGGGGTCCATGGACTTCAGTGCGTCGATCCTCGTTCGCGCGCTCGGTCATGCGGCTGCCTCCTGGTGATGCCGGCAGCAGGGGCAGCATTGCGCGCGTGGGGTGATGGCGAGCCGCTGGCGGACTTCCCAGGGGGACCAGCCTTCGTTGAGTACGAGGTGGTTGGCGTAGCGGCGGAGCTCGGTCTCGGTCATGCCGTAGGTGGAGGGCTGGCCGGGTTGGACGTACCGGTCCAGGGGGTCGCGGTGGCCGTCGTCGAGGGGTGGGCAGCGGAGTGCGGCGGCTCGCCGTCGGCGGATCTGCTGCGGAACGGTGTCGTCGGTGGCGCGTGCGAGCATGGGTGTGGACCGCGTGCCCCGCTGGTCTCCTTGCGCCCCGGCCTGCCGTCGGGGGCGCTGTCGTTGGGGGTCACCGCGGTTCGCCTCCGTCGTGGAGCGCGCCGGCTTGGCGGAGGGCGCGGCGGAGGACACGGAGGTCGTTGGGGGGCATCGTCTTGAAGGCGTCGCCGAGGGTTCGGGTGTCGCCGGGTGGCAGGAGTCGGTCGATGAGGGCCATGGCCAGGAGCCAGGCCTGTGCCTGGGTGCGGAGTGCTTCGAGGTCCCGTCGGCGGGCGTCGAGGATGTGGGGGCGGCGGCGGACGATCCGGATACCGGTTGCTTGTTCGACGTCGTCGGCGGTGGCGGTGAGTCCGTCGATTTGCTGCTGGAGGATGGCGGCGGCGCGCTTCGCGACGGCGCGACGCTCGGCCTGCTCGTAGGGGCTGAGTTCGTCTTTCACGGTCGGCTCCAAATCCCGTAGCTGATCAGCAGTTTTGCGGCGGTGAGGCGGCGTTGGCGGTCGGTGAGTTCGCTCGACCAGCAGGCGAGGCACGGCCGGTGGGGGGCGCACGCGCAGCGCGGTGTTTCGGGGCGGCTGGGTGCGGGGCGGCGGCTCATGGCTGGCTCCGGTGTTCGGGGCAGGCACAGCCGCATCCGTGGATGTCGGGGCGGCGTCCTGTGGTGCCGGCCGACTTCTTCGGCGTGCGGACCGCCTGGGCGGTGAGGCTGGTGAGGAGGCCGCGGAGCTGCTGGGCGTGCTTGTGGTCGCCGCGGTCCTGGGCGGCCTTGATGGCGGCGGTCAGGGCCTTCCTGCGGGTCGCGGCGAGGTCGGATCCGTCGTTCCGTCGGGGTCCGCCTGGCCGGTCGGATGTGTGGCATTCGCAGGCGACGCCGACCGCGATGCCGCAGGCCTTGTAGCCGCGGGGGGCGGCGGTGCGGGCCTGTACGGGTTCGGGTTCCGTGGGTTGCGGTGAGGGGTGGCGGGCGCGCAGCTGCTCGCGCAGGACCTTGAGGTCTTCGCGGCATGGTTCGCCGAGGAGTTGGCGGTGCGGGACGGTGAGGGTCGGCTGGAGTCCGCCGTGTACGGCTGCCGTCATCCGTGCCCAACACCAACGGCATCCGCGGTTTTCGGGCATGCCGGCCGCCTGGAGGATGTGCGGCCCGAAGATCTTCAGGGCGTCCTTGTCGCGCTGGAGGACGGTGCCTTTGGTGCCGCCTGGCCACTGGAGACGCTTACGGACTTGCTCTGCGAAGCGGGTGAGGTCGCCGACTTTCGCGGCGGCGGCCTGCTGGCGGTCGAGGATGAACCGGTCGAGGGAGTCCTCGGGGATGCGGAGCTTGATGCCGGTCGCGGTGAGGGTGTGATCGCCGATTCGGTCGTAGATGGCGCGTTCGGAGAGGCCGGTTCGTTGGGCTGCTTGAGCCACTGTCAGGTACTTCATGAAGCGACGGTAGGTGGGGTTTCCCGAAGATCGTTCCGGGGCGCTTTAGGCCTGCTGACCTGCGGATTTGCGGGGTGGATCCGGTCCGGAATGAAGGCGTGCGGGTCCGTCGGATGATGGCGGGGAGGAGACCGAGCGGGAGGCGAGCATGCCGAGGGCAGACCAGGCGGACCGACGTAGCGGGCTACGGCCGGTGAAGTGCGGGGCGCAGTCGAAGCAGAGCAAAGAGCAATGCAAGCGGTGGGCGGTGGTGGGCGCGATGCCCCCGCGCTGCAAGATCCACGGTGGCGGCAAAGGTGCCGTGAAGGACAAGGCGGATCTGGCCGTGACGGCTGCTCAGCTTGGGGTTCTGGGACTGCCCCCGGCTCAGACGATCTCTGTCGTGCAGCGGGTCCTGAGTCAGATGATGCTCCAGGCGGCGGGCGCGCTGGCCGCTGCCTCGGAGGAGGGAAGGCCGGCAGATCCTGCCGAGAACACGGCGTTCGTCGAGGCGTCCGACCGGGCTCTGGTCGCGGCGCGGGTGGCTCTGCAGGCCGGGGTTGAGCAGCAGTCCGACGAGGAGCGCGAGGAGCTGGCGGAGCTGGTTGCCGGAGCGGTGCGGACCACGGTCGACGCGGTGATGCGGGCTTTGCCGGGCGGGTTGAAGCACTGGCATGACCTGCGCGATTACGCGATGGCGATGATCGGGTGGGCTCTCACCCCAGAAACGGACCGCGGCGAGCGTCCGGGTCTTCCGGCAGACCCGCCCGAGCATCTGCTTCCTGGCTACGTGCATCCGAGTACGGGGTGGGGTGGGGGGCGGCCGGGGTTTGCGGCGGCTGGCGAGTTGCTGCCGGGTCCGATCCGCCGGCGGGCGGCTCCGGATGCGGATGCGGTGTGGGCGGCGGCTCAGGAGATCGCCGACGCGGAGATCGTGGGCGAGGAGGACGACGGCAATGATGACGCTGACGCAGATTCGGCGTGAGCTCCAGCGCCTGGTGGGCGGCGAGCGAACCGAGGAGACAGCCGAGGAGGCGGCCCGCCTGCTCGAGGAGTACCGCCGGGAGGAGGCTCGCGCGCGCAGGCCGGAGCCGACGGCCGAGGAGACGGCGGCGGCGGCGCGGGCTGAGGAGGACCGGCGTTGGCGGCGGACGCTCACGCGGATCGGCCGCGGTCGCGGTGCGGCGTCGACGGTCGTCTGGTCGCCGGGTGCCGGCCGTGAGGGCGAGCGGGCGTGGGTGCGGCAGAACGAGGAGCGAACGTATCTGCGGCGGTCGTCGCCGTGGCGGTGACAGGGAGCGGCCCCGGCAAGCCTGGGGAGCCTGGGGTGCGCCGGGGCCGTCGTTGAACTGGCGTCCACGCTAGTCCCGGATTCGGCGGGTGGGGAGGGGTCGGTCCGGGTGTTCACCTGTTCGCGGGGTTCGGGCTGTCGTACACCTCTGGCACTTTTGACGCGGCCGCTGGTCCGGGGCGGGATTCCCGTACAGCGGGACGACGTGCTCGTGCTCCTGGTGGTCGTCGGTGTACGTCATCTCGGAGACGTACAGCGGGCGCCGGTGACGTACAGGGCGACGCAGGCCGGGAACGACGGAGCCCCGCCGGGCGGTGGCCGGGCGGGGCTCGGGTGGTGCGGTGCCGTTACGCGTGCCGGGCGTGCTCGACGTCGGCGGCACGGACGACGGAGACGGTTGGCTGCCCTTCGTCGTTGAGGCCGGCGCACCCGCAACGGTCGTTGTGCGCGGCGAACTGGTACGTGCAGCCGCCGATGTGGATCGGCAGTCCGTCGTCGGTCCGCGCCGCCTCGGTGTACTTCCGGAACCGTTGGTAGGCGGCCTGCCGGGTGGTGCCGAGCACCTTGCCGATCCTGTCCCAGGTGACGTCCTTGGCCCGCGCGGTTGCGCCCGCCGTGGGGGCGTAGGCGGCAACCAGCGCCTCCATGCGGGCGACGGTGGCGAGCACGACGAGCGGTCGCTCGACGGCGAGCTGCTTCACGTGCTCCGCCACGGTGTCGAGCGCGTCGGAGAGTTCGGGCGGCATCGCCGTGCCCAGGAGTGAGGCGATGTGCTCCCGGGCCCAGTTCCAGTACGGGCCGTCGTTGTACTCGAACCCGTCGGTCATCTCGTGGTCGTCGAAGTAGACGGGGTGGATCTCCTTCGCGCGCCAGCCGCACGCGCACGCAGCCTTCACCCCGGCGGCCAAGGGACGGCCGTCCCGGCCGTGGTAGAGCCACCACGCGCTGTTCGGCGCGGCGTCCCCGTTGGTCAGCGGGACCTGGATCGGCTCCGGCTCGGTGCCGTCGGCGAGGACGGCCACGGCGTAGCCCTCGTGGTCGTAGAGGTCGGCGTCCGGGTCCTCATGTACCCATCCCATGTCAAGGCTCCTTTACGCGTCGATGCGTCAAGAGTCCTTTACGCGTGACGGACTGTCAAGGTTCCTTTACGAACTCTCAGCGGCGGGCCGTCTGGAGGCCGGAGCGGGGCGGAGACAGGAGCGGCCGGCCTCCAGGCGGGTCGCGCCGACCGCGACAGCGGGCGGCCTTGAACCAGTAGAGAAAATCTGAATCACCCCCCGGACCGGCCGCGCCACAAGACCCGCCGCGTACCGTCGTGCAGCGTGACTACCGTTGAGACACCGAAAGACGCATGCGCCTGGTGCGGCGGACCGGTTCCTCCCAGCCGGGGGACGAAGCCGCGGGCGTACTGCAAACGGGGCTGCGTCCAGCGCGCGCACGAGGCCAGGAAGCTAGAGAAGCAGCTCCAGGCCGTCCGCGAGGAGGAGGCGGCGAAGCGCTCCGACAAGCTTGTGAACGCCTACCTGAAGGGGCGGGCCGAACAGGCTGAGCTACAGGCTGCAAAGTCACGTGACGATGTGGGGAGCGACCGAGGAAAGTCACGTGACGATGCTGAAAGAAAGTCACGTGACTTTCCAAACCCGCAGGTCACGGCATCCAACTCGGTGGGCTCGGCTACACCGTTGCCGCCGCCGAGGAAGGTCCGCCGCCGCGCCGGCCAAACGGCTTCCGCCATGCCGCTGCCATGGTCGGTCGGAGAAAACGGGGAGCCGGACGATCCGCCACGGCGAACGGGCTCCTAGCGGAGCGACCCAACGGCGCCCAGACACTGCGCGGCAGCAGCTGCTCCCCATCGGCCCCCGCCGGGCCGCCAGGTCGCCTCACGCGCCCGCATCTGTGACGGCGGGGGTACGGCGGCCCGCCCCGTTTCCTGCCCGGCAGACGGCCGTTCAGGCCCGCCGGGCACCCCTCCCCTTCCCGCCGGCCTTGAGCCACGAGCACAACGGCGATGGGGTCAGTCGGCGGGCGGCTGGCCATGTAAACCGCCCACGGATGCCGGACAGCAGAAAGCCCCCGGCATCGTTGGCGGGGGCTCCGGCGGGGATTCGTGTGATCAGCTCAGCGGCGTCGACCACTTCAGCACGGTGGATCCGTGGCACACCTTCACGGCGACCTCGACGATCCTGCCGTCGGTGAGGAAGACGGTGCGAACGACCTGGGTGACGATGACGGCCCCCGTCAGTCCGAGGGATTCCTTCTCGGGCTCGGTGGCGAGCCGGGACGTCACCTCCTCGAGGACCCTGTCCTGTGCGACGCCGAGGCGTTCGGCTGCCAGTTCCCGGGATGCGCCGGTGGAGACCGGCTGTGTGAGTTCCGGGGTGGCTTCGATGACGAACGCGGCGTAGTACGAGGACGACAGGTGTACGGGAGCGCCGTCCCGGCTGACGACGCGTCGGCGGACGTGTACGGGGGTGCCCGGCTCCACTTCGAGTCGGGCGGCCACCGTCTCGTCGGCGCCCACCGTGCCGACTTCAAGGATGCGGGACGTCTCCCCAGCGGCCAGGGCCTTCCCCGTGGCTGCATGGTTGCGGACGCGGGCTGCGATGTTGTCGCTCGCTGGGCGCGTCACCACGGTCCCCGTGCCGGTACTGGCCCGGGTCAGTCCCTCCGCCTTCAAGACCTTGTAAGCCCTCACGGCGGTCGCGTTCGACACGCCGAAGATCTCCACGACCTCCCTGACCGTCGGCATCCGGTCTCCGGGGGACATGGCCCCGGTGCGGATCAGGTTCCGGAAGTGTTCTGCGATCTCTGCGTACCCCGTCGTTCCAGCCATGTGCTCTCTCCTTCCCCACATCGAGTGCTCTACCTTTGTATTGCCTTGCTCTACCTCTTGTTCTACATTGCTTCGCAGAGCGCAGCAAGACAACGGAAGCACATGACCGGGAGGAGAGGCCATGGCGAACCCCAGCACCAACGGGACCTCGGCCAACGGCAGGGCCAGCAGGGACAACAAGTTCGCGAACGCGGGTGCGGCGGCCGGCGGTTTCATCGGCGCCATGGGCGGCTCGTTCGTCCCGCCGGTGAGCGTCACGATCAACCGCACGACCAACAAGGGCGGCCAGCAGTCCGGCAGCGGCCGTCAGTCGCAGTTCATCCTCGGCGAGCCGGAGTTCAACAACACCGACGACGTCCGCAACTACTGCAACCACCTGCGGGCGCTGATGATCCAGGCGGCCATCGAGTTGGCCATGGCCGCGAAGATCCTGGAGGCCCGGCTGGGCCAGGCTGCGCCGATGCCGGGTGAGAACGCGGTCCAGACCCGGATGCGCGCCAAAAAGGTGGCCTGGAAGTTGAAGCGGGCCTCCGACGGGGCCACGGCCGCCGCGAAGAACGCCGTCGCCGCATACGGAGCCTTCCAGCGCGAGTACGCCGACCTGATGCGCCCGCGCCCCCAGCGCCCCGCGACCACCAACCCGTTCAAGTTCTGAGAGGCGGTAGCTCGATGGCCAGCAAGGACCTTTCGCAGCAGCACGAAGACCGCCTCAACTCGGGATCGGGGACCGCCGGGATCGGGACCTGGCTCGTCCACAGGGCCAAGCCCTTCACCCCGGCCTGGATCGTCACGGGCGGCGTCGGCGCGGCCGGTGCCGGCGCCCACGTGATGTGGGCGGAGTCGCCGTGGGCGGGCGTCGGCCTCACCCTCGCCTCGGTCGGTCTGACGGCCGCGACCTGGTGGGCGGGCAAGTCGACCGGCCCCCAGCGCAGGTTGCATTCTGCGATCACGGTGGCGGCGGGGTCGTCGTGGCTGACCGCGGCCGCGCTGTCCGGCCCGCTCACCGGCCCGCTACCCGACCTGTTCGTAATGGGCGGTGCGACCCTCGCCCTGACCTGGAACATCCGGCAGGTCATGCGCTCCAGCGGCGCCGAGACGACCGGGGCGGACTCTGACAAGGGCCTCCTGGAGAAGGTCGGCCTGGCCCGCACCAAGCTCCGCGACGTGCGTGTCGAGCCGAACCGGGTCATCGTCCCGTTCGAGCTGCCTGCCGGGGAACTCACAAACGAGGACGTGACGAAGGCGATCCCGAGGATCGCGAGCGCCCTCGATGTGCCGACGACCGCGATCCGCGTCCAACACGATCCCGACTCCGCACGGAAGGGGACGTTCGTCATCGTGCCCGAGGACATGCTCAAGACGCCGACCATGTACCCGGGCCCGTTCGCCCCCGGCCAGTCCATCGCCGTGCCGCTGCGGATCGGCGTCTACGACGACGGAAGCGACCTGGTGCTGCCGCTCCTGGACGCGATCCACATGCTCGTCATGGGGATGACCGGCTCCGGCAAGACCGAGGGCGCCCTCGACCTGTTCTTTGAGTTGCTGACGCGGAAGGACGTCACGGTCTGGCTCGCCGACGCGGCCAAGGCCGGGCAGGACTTCCAGCCGCTCCTTCCAGCCCTCGACTGGGCAGCGCTCGACACCCCGTCCGCCGGCGCGATGGTCGCCGCCGTCCAGGCCGTCATCCCCGCCCGTACCGCCTGGCTGCGCGACCACGCGTACAGGGCATGGGAGCCGGCGGCCGCCGAGACGCAGACCGACCCCACCCACTCCTGCGCCACGTCGGGCGCGTGCCGCTGCCCCGGCATGCCGTACCTGGTGGCGTGGATGGAGGAGGCCGCCAAGCTCCTGCGAGACCTCGGGGACGACGTGTTTACCGGAATCGCGCAGGAGGCCCGTTCGGCGGGCGTCTCGCTGGTGGTGTCGATGCAGCGTGCGTCCGGCTACCAGCTCTCCACCGACACCCGCGCCTCGCTCCCGGCCGCGATGTGCTTCGGCGTGCGGGGCGACGACGCCTCGTTCGCCCTCCCCGAGGAGGTTCTGGAGGCAGGTGCCAACCCGGCGGCCTGGGGCAACAAGCGCAAGGGCTACGTCTACATGGTGTCCGCCGGGGTCGACGAGGACCTGTACGCCAACCCGGCCCGCACGTTCTGGACCGGCCCGTCCGGCGAGTACGAGAAGGCCGCCGGGTGGATCGTCCAGCAGTTCGCCGGGGTACGGCCCGCGCTCGACTCGGTGACGGCCGCCGCCGCCGCGAAGGTCGCGGGCGACCTGTTCACCAACCGCGCCGCCCGTGTCGGCGCACCGCTCGCCCCGACCCCGGCGCCGCAGCTGACCGAGGAACAGGAGTCGGTCCGGGAGGTCGCCGCGCTCGTCGACGCCGAGGACGCCGAGCTGGACGCCACGGCCGAACTCCCCTCGCCTGAGGCCACCACGGAGCTCCCGGCGGCCAAGCCGTCGACCGAGGAGGCCCGCGAGCTCCTGGACGACATGGTGCGGATGCTCGCTTCGGTCGGCCCCGGCACCGTCGCGGTCCGCGACCTCGGTCCGTACCTCGAACAGATCGGCCGTGACCGCTCCTGGGTCTCCAAGGAGCTGAAGCGGCTGTCCGAGGAGGGCCGTCTGGCCGCGACTGGCGAGGCGGGCGTGTACCGCCTCATTCCCTCGCTCGCCGGAGTCTGAGGCGGCCCGCACAGCCGCACACCCCCGCACAGCCGCACAGTGCGAATCCCCACGTCACACGGCGTGTGAATAGGGCCGCACACCGCCCCGCACACCGCCGCACAGCAAGAACGCACACCCCGCCGCACACGACGGACCGCCCCGCAGCAACCGGGGCGGCCCGCCCGATGACCACGGAGGTAGAGCCCGTGACCACCGATCCGAAGTATCCCCTCACCGAGACCGAGGCGTCCGCCGAGGCGGCCCGACTGATCCGGGAGGCGTACCGGCAGGAAGTGCCGGCCGCGCCGACCAGCTTCCGCGACCACTCCCCCGTTCCCGCCTTCGGCGACGCGCCCCCCGTTCTGCAGGACGACCGCCGGATCGTCCCCCAGTGGGCAGCCGGGGTCGCCGTGGCCTCGATCGGCGTCGGTGCCGGCGTCACCGGCCTCGGCTGCGGCGTCTGGCTCGTACTGCAGGGGCTTTCGTCCGTGACCCTGTTCGGAGTCCTCGCCATCGCTGCCCCGTTCGCCGGGGCCGCCATGGTGGCCACCGCCGTTGGCTCCGCCATCTCCAAGGCCAAGAGGGCGTCGACCACGAACATCTATCGGGGGTCGGTCGTCCAGCGCACGGAGATCACGTCGACCGCGCGCGGTATCGGCGCCCGCTCCCGGATCGAGGGCTGACGCGATGAAGCTCGACACTCAAGCCCACGTCGACGCCGCCGAGAAGACCCTCCGTCTGTCGTGGGTCATCGTCTTCGGGGCGGTCCTGTACTCGGTCCTGACCGTCACTCCGCTCGTGCTCCGCTTCACCCCGGCGGGCTGGGAGATGACCGCGCCGATCCTGCCGATCGTCGTCGACGCGGCGGTCATCATCGTCGTCCGGGTCGACGCGATCGTCGCCCGCCTCGACGGCGACGCGGGGTTCTGGCCGGCACTCCTGCGCTGGCTCACCGGCTTCATGACCCTCGGTCTCAACGTCGCGGACTCCGCGCTCAAGGGCGACCTGGTGGGCGTCGGCGTCCACGCGGTCGCGCCGATCCTGCTCATCGTCGTCGCCGAGGCGGGCCTGAAATGGCGGCGCGCAATCACGACGGCGGTCGAGCGGATCGAACGTGAGCACGCCGCCGAGCGTGAGCGTGAGCGGGCCGAGCTCCGTGAGCGTGAGGACCGTGAGCGGGCCGACCGGGAGCGTGAGCAGGAGGCCGCCCGGCTGGAGCGTGAGCGGATGGAGGCCGCCGACCGTGAGCGCCGTGAGCAGGCAGCGGCCGAGCGTGAGCGGGAGCGTGAGCACGCCGCCCGGGTCGCCCGCGAGGAGCGTGAGCACGAGGCCGAGTTGGAGCGGCAGCGGGAGGAGCGGGCCGACGCCCGCCGTCGCGAGGAGCTGGAACGACAGGAACGTGAGCGGCGGGCGCAGGAAGAAGCCAGGAAGGCCAAGGAGGCCGCACAGAAGGCCGAACGGGACCGTAAGGCGACCGAGGGCCGCAAGCCTGCCCTGGCGTCCGTGAGCGCCGCCGTGAGCACCCCCCGCCCGGCGGTGAGCGCGAGCGTGAGCACTACCGCTCACGAGACCGCTCACGACACGGACAAGCCCGCCAAGATGAGCGAGGCCGACGCCCGCCAGGCCGTCGCCGACGCGGTCCGCGAGGGCCGCTCACAGCGTCAGGTCGCCGCGCTCACGGGCTGGTCGGTCGGCTGGGTCGCCGCCCGCTTCAAGGAGCTTGAGGAGGACGCGGCATGAGCGGCAACGGCATGAGGCTCTTCCTGTTCATCGGCTCCTCACGGGTGCGCGCCGTCCTTCTGTGGCTCGCCCACTGGCCCGCCTTCGCCTTCACCCCGCTGTGCGCGCTCGGTCTGCGGTCGGTGCTCGGCTGGCCCATCCCGGGCTGGGCGCCGCCGACCGCCGGATGGATCACCGCCGTCCTGATCGCGGCCACCCTCGCCGGGGGTCGGCTCCACAAGGAGCTGGACGTCCCCGGTATCCCCTGCCGTTGGTGCGACTTCGAGCTTGAGGAGGACCAGGCGTGAGCACCCCCACAGAGGCCCTGACCGCACAGCACGCCGAGGTGAAGGCCGAGATCACACGGACCGACACCAAGACCGCCCTGCTCCTGGCGTTCGTCGGCGCGGTCCTGGCCGGCGCCTGGACCATCGCCCGCGACCTGCCGCTGAACCTGCCCGCGTACCTCACGGGCGGCTCCGGGCTCGTGCTCCTGATCGCCGCGGCCGGACTGCTCCTGCGGTCGGTCCGCCCCAATCTCGGTGGCGGCCACGGCTTCCCGCTGTGGGCCACCCTCACCCCGCAGCAAATCGCCGCTGCGGCCGAGGCCCGCGACCTTGCCGCCGACATCGCGGGCCTGTCCCGCCTAGCCGTCGCCAAGTTCACCTGCCTGCGCCGCGCCGTCGACCTGACCTGTGCGGGAGGCGGCCTGCTCATCCTGTCCGCCCTGATCGCTCTTTCCGCAGGCATCGCCGACTGACCGCTGCCCGCAGTGCCCGGACCCCGTGCCGGGCACCAAGGGGAGCCGCCAGACGGCCCCACGCACGAACGGGACCGAGTGCGTCAACACCCGATCCCGTCCAGCCCGAGGACGCCAAAGCGCCCCGAACCCGCAACCGCAGAGGAGACCTGCGATGCATCAGGAGCCTAACCAGACCCCAGCCCCCACCGACACCACCCACCTGAACCTCGCCGCGGTCGTCGCCGCCCTGCCCGACGCGATCGACCAGGCCATGCGCAACACCCTCCCCGGCATGTACACCCCGCAGCTGGCCGCCGACCTCGCCGCCGCCATGACCGCCGAACTCCGCAACCCGCAGCCCGCCGACTGCCCCGTCTTCCCCGGGCTGTGCACCGAGACCATGCCGGACCACCACGATCACTCGAACCACGAGCACACGGTCACCAACAAGCAGGGCGAGCACCTTCTCGACGTCGGGTTCGTCCAGCTGTCCGACGGCGGCCCGGCCATCGTCTACATCGGCGGCATGAGCCACGAGGACTACCTGCCCGAGGAGGTTCGGCCCGCGACGGCGAAGCTCCGCCAGCTCCTCGACGAGGCTGACGCGATCGCGGACCGGCTCCTCGCCGACCGCACCGAGGCAAGGAGGGGCTGACATGGAGACCACCGCCCTGACCGACGCCGAACGGCAGGAGTTGTCCCGCCGAGTCAAGGAAGCCAACAAGCGCTCCGAGGAACGCCCCCGCTGAACCCCTCCCGGCCGGGCCCGTGATGGGCCCGGCCCCACCCGGCCGAACAAAGGACGAACGCCATGAACGTCGCCGTCAGCCACGGGGCCGATTTCTTCGGCGAGGACCGCCACCCGCTCAAGGTCCTCACCGCCCTCGCCGGATACGCCGAAGGCTGCCTCACCCACGCCGAACGCGGCCCCCTCGTACAGCTGCTGAAGAACCCGGGGGAGAGCGAGACCATGCCGCCCGCGCAGGCCGCCGAGTACGCCCAGCTCCTCCTCAAGCTCGCCCGCCACCGCTTCGTCAAGGCCAGCGCCGCCGGCCACGCCCGCGCCCTGGCCGACGCCGCCGCCCGCGCCGCCGCCGACGGCGAGCCGTGGCAATGGCGGATCGAAGCCGCGTAACACCGAAGCCCCGCCGGCCTTCTCGGCTAGCGGGGCTTCCTACGGACCGTCAAACCCCACCAGCACCAACAGCCGTAGGGCGTGCCGGGGAAACCTCCACCACCAATCGGTGCCAGGATCATCCCCAGCAAAAGCGAAGAGGCCGAGGGTTCGCGGCCCTGGCCTCTTCTGACGTCACCCGGCTCACAACCAAGGGACTCGTCTGTTGTCCAGCGTAAGGGACGGCCAGCCGTCCGCAACACCCACCCCGGCCGACGCGCCGCAAAGCGTCGCCGATGTCGACGCCCGGTACGCGGCTGCACGAGCCGCCGGCCGGGCCGTTCGCGCGTCTGCGGTGAAGTGCCCCGGTTGCGGCAGAAAACTCCCGAAAACGGTGGGCGGTCGGCCCCGGAAGTACTGCTCCGACACCTGCAAGAAGCGGGTCGCCCGCAACGGCGGGATGTCCCCGAAAGTGTCCGCTTCTGACGACACCAAAACCGCAGGTCAGACCACGGATCAGGCCACGAACTCCGGCACCAAAAACGGACCGGGCCTTGGTACTACCGCGAAAACTACGGACATGCAGGTCAGCGGCCTGCGCGGAACGAATGCGGACAAGACCGACCCTGAGACCGTGACCGGGGTCACCTCCGGTCCGTCGACTCCGGGCGGTGCGGGGCGGACCACTCATGGATCCACCCCGGAGTTCAGCGGCGGCCGTCGCGGGTCGGCCATAGAGCCCGACGCGGACACGTCGGCCCGCGACGCCCAGTTCGAGCTGCGGGACGCCCTGCGGGCCGTGTCCGGCCTCGATCGCCTCGAACGGTGCGGCATCTCCGTCCTCGCGGGCGGGGTGACCCCAGTCCTGCGCAACGGCCGCGCCGGGTACGCCGGGGTCGCCACCTGCGGATCGGTCCACGTCTGCCCGTGCTGCTCAACCTCGATCCGCCGCGTCCGGCAAGACGAGCTGGACCAGGTCGGCCAGTTCTGGGAGTGCCAGAGCTGCGGGCTCGTGATGATGACGCTCACCATGCGCCACTACGAGCGCGACCTCCTGGCCGACCTGGAGATGATGCAGCGGCAGGCGTGGAAGCTCGGCTTCGGCACGAACGCCGGACGGACCTGGCGCGACGCCAAGAAGAACTTCGGCATCCGCGGCTTCGTCCGGGCCTGGGAGGTCACCCACGGGCCGAACGGGTGGCACTGCCACTACCACGTGCTGCTCTTCCTCGCCCGGCCCCTGAGCACCGCCCGGGTCGCTGAGCTTCAGCACCTCGCGTTCGAGATCTGGTCAGCCGCGCTGGTCAAGGTCGGCGCCCGGATGCCGATCGAGACCAGCGAGAAGGACGGCAAGCCCGTCGGCGTGAAAATCGACGCCCCGGACCGCGGCGAGTCCGGCACGCTGGCCCGCTACCTGATGAAGGGCCAGGACGGAAAGACCCGCTGGGGTGTCGCGGCCGAACTCACCCGGCAGGACGTGAAGCAGGGCCAGGGCGGCCACCGCACGCCGTTCGAGATCGCCCGCGCGGCCGTCCGCGAGGACGCCGACCCGCGCGACGTAGAACTGTGGCGGGAGTTCGTCGTCACCGCGACCGGCGTCCGCTCGCTGTACTGGTCGAACGGCCTGCGCAAGCTCCTGCGGGAGATGGGCTTCGAGCTGGACGACCGCAACGACAACGAGGTGGCCGCCGACGACGCGGCCGACGGCAAGCCGCTCGCCTGCATCCCCGCCGCGACCTGGTACCGGCACATCGCCCGGCACAAGGGCCGCGCCCTCGCCCTGCTCAAGGCCGCCGAGCGGGGCGGCACCCTCGCGGTCCGCGCCCTGGTCGAGTCCTGGGGGCTGGTCTGGGGAGTCGACGTCACCGACGCCGAGGAACTGCCCGCCGACGACGTGTTGCCGACCGCCGCCGAGGTCCTGCGCGGCGCCAACCGGCTCGACATGGCGGCCCGCGCCGAGGTCTGGCGCCGGGGCTTCGCCCTCGCCGAGGGTGCCGTCATCAAGGCCCGCGCTGAGCACTTCGCCGCGAACCCCGACGCCCCCGAGTACGCGGCCCGTGCCGAGTCGGCCACGCAGGCCGCCGCCGACCGCGACGCGCAGCTCGCCATCGAGGACCAGGAGCACGACGAACTCGCCGCCGCGCGAGCCGAGTACCTCCGCCGGCGCAAGCTCGTCGCCGTCGCGCACGCCGAGGAAACCGCCGCCGCCTTCGAGCGGCTGGCCAACCCCGACCGCCCCGTCCGCACCCGCGTCAGTCTCCGCAAGCGGCCCAAGACTGTGCCCGTACCCGCGCCGCGCGTCACTCCGCCGCCGCCCGAAGCCGCCTCACCGACCTGCCGTACCTGCTCCGGGAAACTCGACACGGCCCTGATCCCCTATGGCCGACACGCCCTCTGCTGAACCCTCTGGGCGTCCCCGGCCAGCTACGCCGCCACACGGCCGCAGACAGACGGCGGCGAACGGTGTTACTGGGGTCAGTGACCTACAACTCGCTGCTGTCCCCTACCGCCCGCCCGGACCGGAACCGAGAACACGTCGGCCGACCCGGTCAGCCGCGACGGCCTGGTGGTCGACGTCGTCCAGGAGCACATCCGGCTCAACGCGTTCGGCGGGCAGAAGCCGAGGACCTGACTCCGCCGACGGCGTGCTGCTGGTGGTGACCGGACCGGTGCCGAGACGGCGACGCATGGTGCTCATGACGGGAGTCTCCACCGAGTTGCAAGAGGTGTCAGGCAACGCCCCGCACCCGCGCGCGTGGACGGTCCAGAAAGTTCAGAAAGCCATGGAGCCCGCCCCCGACGGAGGAACGGGAACGGGCTCCTGGGCGACCCACCCCACCGACATGGAAGCGAGCCAGGCCCGCCACGCCGGCGGAGGCACCGGACACCGAGACCGGATCCGGCACGGCGAGCACTTCGAGCGTAGCCACGAAGGCCGGCCGCCCGTTCCGGAGCGGGAGCAGGGCAACGAGAAGCCCCGCCCGGT